>NZ_WEII01000096.1:0-14101 GCF_009183805.1 Bacillus sp. B2-WWTP-C-10-Post-4
CTTCTATGATGTCATTTCCACCTTTGATTTTAGGATATTTAACATGTACATAATCTGTAGATGTATTTCCGTATTTATTATGTTGTCCTCTTTTACTAATCTCTCCTACTACATAATCAGGAAGGCCATTTTCTTGGAAGTAAATACCTGGTGTTAATGATTTACTTTCGATAGAATGTGCAACCATATATTCAGTGAAATTATTCATCATGGCACCAGTAACCTTTACTTCTTCCCCTATTTTCACATTTGGTGAAGTATTAAAATAGACACTGATAGGATCTGTAAACTCTTTTGATTTAACAGATATAACATTTTTATCAATCTCAACTACACGCCCTTCAATTGTTAGTGTAATTGAAGCAACAGAAGCTGCATTTGCTTTTGTTGCTTCTAATCCTGGCAAATTTGTACCTGCAAGTGTTGCGATTCCTAATGCACCAGCTAAAATGATTTTTTTCATACTCATTTCATAACATCTCCATTCATATTTCACTTTTTTATTAGTTAATATTAAATAAGTTGTAACTAATGAAGTTACAACTGTTCTGTCAAGCAGCTATAAGATTGTATACAATCTTATATAAGAAGAAAATAGTTTGTTAAGACATATGTATCCTCTGAATGAATTTTCTATATGTTTATTTGGATATGAATCATTGCATAACGCCATGTAATTGATGCTTCAAAATTAATAAGGTATCTTAATTCTGTTTTTTCTCTTCTTTATTTCAATTTTTAAAGATAGGTACTCCTTTTTCTACTAAGAATTAACAAACAATAAAAGTCTTTATCAATAAATCTAATCACTCCTTTGGGGTAAAATTATGACAAGTAAATTTTCATATTTTATTTTAAGAAATTCATTCAGCTAATTGTATGTTACAACAAAACCATATATAACAATCAACCCTCGTTTATAACACTGAAAAGAAATTTAATATGTATATAATGATTCTGCTAATAAGATCTATACATCAGTTTTAAAGACATCTATAAATTTATCTTCTTCAATTTCTACTTCTATCTTCTTATTTTCTTCCTCACCTTAAATTATAATATTTTCATATTTTAAAATTAAGTGTTATATACAACCGTTGACTGTTATGTATGTGTATCCATTATTATATTACTTGTAACTGGAAGGTTGTTTTCTAACCAGTATACAGCACTTTTATCAGACCGGGCGGTCCGGTCTGAAATAATGATAATAGGATGTGTGTACAATATGAAATTTCAAGTTGTTTTATTTGATGGTTTTGATTTAATGGATGCAATTGCTCCTTTTGATGTCTTTAACGCTGCAGCAGGGCTTTCTCCAGAAGAAGTAACAGTAGAGTTAGTAACTGTTGAAGGGAAAAGATTTGTTAACAGTGGAGTTGATAACGTAAGAGTCGAAGCTTCAGGCATACTCGACCCAAACGCCGAAGGTGTAATTCTAATTCCAGGTAGTTCCGGCGATTCCTATGAGGATGGACCAAATTCAATTGTAAATAGATTAAAAAGGGCTTCTGAGACGGAGTTGAAAACCTTGTTACACCAAGCGGCACAAAATCCAAATATTACTTTAAATACAGTATGCGTAGGTGCTAACCTTCTAGGAATGATTGGACTTCTAAATGGTCGATATGCTAGTACACATTTTATGGGAATGGATGCCTTACCTAAAATGGGCGCTATACCGGTGCATGCTCGTATAGTAGATGATGGAGATATAGTATCAAGCGGTGGTGTAACTTCAGGGATAGATCTTGATATTTACACAATTGAACAAAAACTAGGATCAAAAATTGCACACGCTGTAGAAAAACTGTTTGAATTTGAACGTAGAAGTACAGTTTGGAAAAATAAAGGCCAAAACCCTATCGCGTTTTAATTAAATGATTTTGTATTAGGGGTATCACCACATCTCTACCAAATTAAGAAAAATAAATACCCCAGAACGAAATGTTTACTTTTCTACAATAAACTAACAAACCAAAGTTTATATATGTAATAATAATCGCTGTTGTTAAATAAGCGACTTGAGTACTCCTCATAATTCTTCTTATGAGGAGTACAAAAAAGTTAGTACTTTACTAGCCTTTTTGTGTATACATTGTTCGTGAATAATAAAGGTGTTCAAAAATATTGATTATGTAATAGAATTTCATTATACATCTTTTGGATTATTGTTATTCGATTAGATATACTTATAAATTTTAATAATTAATATCTAATTTATTTATATCAAAAAGAAGTCTATGCTTTAATTATAAATTCGTTTGAATGGAGTGATCCTATGAAAGTATTTGACACACATTTACATATAATCGATCCAAAATTTCCATTGTACGAAAATCAAGGATATATGCCAGATCCATTTACGTCTGAAGATTATTTACACACTGTCAGTAATTTAAATGTAATTGGTGGTGCAATTGTCTCTGGTTCCTTTCAAAAGTTTGATCAAACTTACTTAATAAATGCATTGCAAACATTGGGGAAGAATTTTGTTGGTGTTACGCAGTTACCCTATGATACATCAGACGATGAAATTATTAAATTGAATGAGAAAGGTGTTAAGGCACTTCGCTTTAATGTAAATCGAGGTGTTTCAGAGGATATATCACGTTTAGACATTTTTGCTAGAAGAGTATATGAATTAGTAAATTGGCATACAGAGCTTTATATTAATTCAAATGCCTTACCAGAGATAACTAATATATTAGAAAAATTGCCAAAAGTATCAATTGATCATTTAGGTTTGTCAAAAGAAGGTCTACCTAATTTATTAGCTTTAGTCGAAAAAGGAGTTCGAGTAAAAGCTACTGGATTTGGAAGAATTGACTTTGATGCTGCTAAAGCAATGAAAGCAATTTATTCAATTAACCCTGATGCGTTAATGTTTGGGACTGATCTGCCTTCAACAAGGGCAAAGATACCATTCCGACATTCAGATATAGAGTTAATTAAAAACGAATTTGAAGAAGAAGCCATAAAAAAAATTCTTTATAAAAACGCCTTTGACTGGTATCTAAAATAGAGTTTGACCGCATTGTAATTGAACTAACAAAGCAAAATATCCTCTAAAATGAAAAAATACGCTATTCTTTCTGTAGAATCATAGGAAAGGATGGCGTATTTTTTTCTTTTTATGTATACATTTTTTTAACTTGATAGCGATGTGGTGCTACCCCATATTTAAAATATGTTCCGGGAATCCAAAGATTTATCTTGTTCATTTAATTTTTTAATTATATGTGCTGGAATATCTTCTTTTTTAATAACTGTAACATCATGCATTCTTGTATCGCTTCCTCTTTTAACAGCTTTAATATATGTGCCAATAGGGAATTTGTTATCAGACCCAAAACCTAAGTCAATTTTATTTAAATCTTCATCATATCCAATTAATCCATAAGAATAATGAATTACATCTTTAGGCGCCTTAGAATCCCGTTTAGCTTCTTCTTTTACTACACCATATACATCTGTCTCGCTTGCAAAGGGACTATAACGATCCCATTGTTCACAGCCAGCCAATCCAATACTAAATAGCATAACTAATATTAATATGCAAAATCTTTTTTTCATACTTACTCAACCTCTCTTTATTTTAAAGTCCTATTAAAATATCGTCAGACTGTAGATTTTTATAAGATTAGTTCTTAGTTTACAAATCCCTTACAGACATCAATCCACTTTAAATATTCTGAGTATCTTTCTAGTTCTTCTATTGTTAATTCAATTGCACTGTTCCCACTACCGCAGGCAGGAAAGACAGTTGTAAATCCTTGTAACGATACATCCAAATACACTTCAACATCTTCATTTACAGCAAACGGGCAAACACCACCTATTGCGTGACCAATTAGCTCTTCTACTTTGTTTGCATCAATCATCTTTGCTTTAACACCAAATTGTTCCTTGTATTTACGATTATCAATTTTTGCATCACCTGCAGTTACTATTACTAAAACACGATCTTCTATTTGAAAAGATAGAGTTTTTGCGATTCTTTGAGGCTCACAGTGCAACGCTTTTGCTGCAAGTTCAACGGTTGCACTAGATTCCTTAACCTCAATAATTCTATCTTCCATACCATATTGTTTGAAATAGGAAATGACTTTTTCTAATGACATTTTATAATCCTTCCTTTTCACATAATTTTTATTTTTATTCATGCACATACATGCTTACTTACTCTCATTACTAATATTTAATAACTAAATTTACCGTTGTACTTTCAGCTCTACTATATTTATTCACTTTATGCTATCTTATAAACTTGTTAAAATAGCTCCCAAAATAGTGATGACCCCACCAACAACCGTTATGATTGATATTTGTTCTTGCAATAAAAGAACTCCTAATAATACTGTCCATACAGGTAGTAAGTTAATATAAGGTGCAGCACGTCCTGCTCCAACTATTTTCACTCCTGTATTCCATGCAATATAAGCAATTACTGAAGAAAAAGTACTAACATAAATAATACAAACCCATGCACTTTTAGTTAGGTGAATCATATCCGTCTGTACTGTGCCAATACAACTTATTGCACTAAAAATTGTCCCATAAAATGCTGCCCCAGCAGTCATTGCTAGAGGGTCTATCTTTCTTCCATACTTTTTCCCGAAAACTGTATATAAACCCCAAGCGACACATGATAATAGTATCTCAGCATCTCCAATAATTGAGACTTCTATTGAATTTGAGGATTTTCCTTGAATTAATATTATGACACCGACTATGGAAATAAGTGCACCAATCCATGCCTTTGTTTTAATCTTTTCCTTAAGAATAAAAGGTGTAAAAAGTAGAATCATAATGGGAATCCCTGCTGAAATCATTCCTGCTCTGGATGCGCTAATGGTTTGGAGTCCTAAATAATTTAAAGTTGAAAAGGCATATACACCTAAAAAACCCTGTATACTAAATTCTTTCCAATTTTTAAAGAGATGCAACTTTTGTTTATTAAGCATTAACAGGCAAATAAGAATCATAGTAGAGATTGCCCATCGAATAGTGTTAAGTAATATTGGTGGTAATACTGGTCCTAAAAAACGCCCACAAATATAGTTTCCTGACCATAGGAATGTTGCAAATATTAGTAATAGAACCCCTTTTTTCATACTTGTAACCCTTTCTTATCTCTTTGATAAAGAAAATTTAGACTTTATTAATAGAGTTTTCATGGCAATTAAAATAATATTAAGACTCCTTGTTAAAAGTTATTCTTTAAAAAATCATATACAGAACTACATTTCATGCAACACATGTAAAGTAGTTCTGTGTATGATTAGAAACGGGTTTAATACTATTAATACATTATCATGTAATTTTAGTAAGTGTTTTTCATTTAAAGAAAAACTTTATTTATTATTTACTTATGTGGCTTGAACTTCAAATATAGAATCAATTTCCACTGTGATATACATTGGGTAGCTGATTTAATCCAATTGCCGCTCTAGCGTGTTGAACTTCCATTCCGAATATATCTTTTAACAACTTTGAAACAGTATTAATAACTATATGTTGTTGATCAAAGCCGGCTACACTATTCACAAAGGCTTGTAGTTTAATTACATTTACAATACGGTCTAAATCACCAATATAATCTTTGACTACTACTAGTATATTAATTGAACCATTTTATTTTTTAATCTCATTTTTATTATAATTGTATATCACCAATTGCATATACAATTGCTGTTCCTGCAATTTTTACTCTGTCTCCCTCATGTTTACAATAGAGTGTTCCACCTCGGTCAGACAGTTGTCTCGCTACCATTTCATCTTTACCAAGACGTTGGGCCCAAAATGGGATGAAACTACAATGTCCTGAACCGCAAACTGGATCTTCATTTACATTGAGTTTCGGGAAAAAGACTCTGGAAACAAAATCATATTTATAACTTCTGGCTGTAACGGATACAGCTAATCCATCAGGTAACTCCTTCATTTTCGCAAAATCAGGTGTCAAATTCTGAACATCCTCTTCATTTTCTAATACAAATATCAAATCTCTACTTAAGTAGCTTTCAACAGGTTTTATGCCAATTGCTTCAACCATCGCATCTGTTAATGTAATTTTTTCAGGCATTGTGCTGGGGAAATCCATCTCATACATGTCATTCTTTTTAGTTACAATAAGTTCTCCACTTTTTGTTAGAAACTTAAACTCTTCCACTTCTTTTTCATAATAGTTAGCAATTACGTATGCTGCCGCTAAAGTTGCATGGCCGCAAAGTTCAATTTCTCCTCCAGGAGTAAACCATCTTAGTTTATAGCCCTCCCCTTCTTTCACTGCATAAGCTGTTTCAGAAAGATTATTTTCTATCGCAATTTTTTGCATCAGCTCATCTGAAATCCACTCTTCCATAATACAAATTGCTGCTGGATTTCCTTCAAATACGTTTTCTGCAAATGCGTCTACAACATAATATTTCATTGTACACACCTCCATATTTTTATGAAAACTTACTTTACCGTCCTATTCATTAGTTAGTATTTCAGTCATTAACTGTATTTTATATGGACCATGTGTATAACACACAAGATGCTGATATAACACTGCAATTCCACTGGGTATTCATATTATATTAAAATAAAACGATAAACACTCCCATTTAAAACACCTAAACGAAATTATATATGTATTAATTGAACTTTAACTTCATATTTAATTAGTACTTGCTATTTTGACAAAGTATCCACTTTTGTGTCTCTGTTTAAAAAAGTACCCATTTTCTTGTCTTGATATGAGGACAAGAAAATGGGTACTAAATGAACTGTATCCGTTAATAATTCAGCATTTTATACTATAAAATTAGTTGCTACTTTCATGTCTTTTTACATATGTTGTATTGTACGAGGGCGAAAAAGTCCGAATTTTCACTTTTTTAAATTAATAATAAAGTTATTGAATTTTGTTATGAAATATAAAAAAGCCTTGCACATTTTATTGTACCAAGGCTCTTTAAAATTGTTTAATCCTTATTGAATTAAAGCAGCTTTTAGTTGAAGAACTACAAAATGAACTGACAAGCAACAGACATGGAAACCTGGTTAAAAAATTTATTGATTGTATTTACTCGCTTAATTCGCAAACCGGATTGCTCCTAATTAGCCAGTCTTTTATTAGTTCTTGTACTATTTTACGTTTTTCTATTTGAAGCATATGACCAGCACCATCTAAAATGGAAAACGTAGCATTCGGAAATTTTTCTAGAAGAAAAAAGTGATCTTTATAACCACAGATTGAATCTTGTTTCCCCAGAATAATGAGTACAGGTTGTGTAAGTGTACCTACACCATTAAGCGGTTCTTCAGAAAGAAAATATCCTTTCTCTCTCCAATTTGACATTAAAAAATTTTTATTAGCTAATAATCGTCCAGGTTGAATTTCGTTTAAAAAACAGTGAAGATTCTCTTTATTTTGATAATTCATCAATGTTTCAAAAGCCATTCTTATATCAGAATCCAATTCTGTTAATAAATCTTTATCTTTTCTAACCACTATTTTTTTAGGAAGATTCCTATCCTTCAAATGAAGTGAAGTAGCCAGCAAACAAATACTCTTTACATTTTTATGTCTATGGTGCAAAACACCTTGTGCCAAATATCCTCCAAATGAAAAACCAATAAGAGAAAATGCTTGGTTAGGAATTATCATATCGATAAAATTCAAAATGTTTAAAAGCATATCATCTGAAGAGTTGAAATTTTCGTCAATTAAACTTTGACCGTGAGCAGGTAAATCTATATAAATCCTCTGAAAACCCTGAATCTTATCAAATATTGGCTCTATCCAGGCTTTCATAGATTTATGGTCTGTCCCCATTGAATGCATTATTAATATTGGAAAGCCATTCCCTACTATTTCATAATAAATACTCCCCTTTGCAACTAAGCAATTCATCCGAATTTTTCTCCCAATTCATATTAATTTTTTAAAACCTTTTTTATGTCAATCTATTATGATATAGTTCTGTACTAAGTTGAAAATACCTTTTGAATGCTTGAAAGAAAGATTTTTTAATAACTTTATTATTTTTTAATGACTATGTTGTGAATTAAACAACTTTATTATCATTCTACTAATTTGACTTATTTGTTAAAGTAAGAAACTATAAACTAATATTTATTATTTCACTTTGGAAATTTTTGTGAAATAGATTAAAATTAGAGATGTATTAAGATGAAAATGATATTTTTTGTTTAACTCATTTATGTTCTACACAAGAAATTCAAAAATAAAAAACATTTACATTCTAACACTTTTTTTAAACTCCAACATAAAAAACTATGAGCATTTACAACATAGTTTTTCTTATTGAAACCGTGAGAGTAAAATTCCATCCAAAAATAATTTCCGAATATTCCAATGTTAATAAATAAGTAGTTTAGACTTTTATTTCTTTCTACATCTGTGCAAGGGAAATAAACAGAGAACTTTTCTGTACAGTTGCATAGAATGCTTCTTTCTAAAATAAAAAATAGAGTCTTAGGATACCGTTCCTAAGACTCTATTTTTTATTTTAAACAGGACAGCATAATTTTCTCTAACTCTTCTCTACTTAAATTATCCGCAAGAATTGTCACTTGATAAGCACTATGCTTTCCTTTTGCAGGAACAATCATCTTCATCACTTTAAATTTATCCTTTGTATTTTCAGATAAATTTATTTTTGTACCAACTAATTCATAATTAGTTATCTTTGTACTATTCTCCACTACCTCGTGCAACGAATTTTCTCCTTGATCTCTAACGGCAGATTGATGCACAACATATACGGAATCTTCATTGTGGTATTCATAAACAATAGTGGGATCCATTCTTTTTATAGTCATCGGTGTTTGAACATCTTCTCCAGTGAATTTATACCCTTTTACTACATACGTTGGTGTCTTTATTGGAAAATCAAGATATTCCTGTGCTTGCTTTTTAGTCAATTTAAAAGACGAATAAATTTTCTGTCTAAATGGTCCAATTTCTTCATCGTTTTTCTCATATTTTTTCTGCTCTTCTGGGTCTAAATTTTCAGGACTTCCTGCTAATTTTACTTTTTTATACAAAATCTGTGATTCTGTTTCTAAATTAATAAATCGCTCAAATTCTTCCTTCGTAAACAGATTTCGCGCTACTCCAAGTTCTGTAAGTAAAGTATTATACTCTTCTTCTGAAACAATAAATTCTGCTTCTGCCTGTTTTTTTGTACCAATCATTTTTTCTACAATTTGTTGTATAGGAATATCGGTTTGCGTTTTTGATTCTTTCATATTATTTTTCACTTCTATTTGTTGTTTCTCAGGATTAGTGGGCATATCAGCCCGGGCATTTAATAAGGATACAGATGATACAGCAATAACTGCTACAGCTCCTAGTGCAGACCAACGATACGATTTTTTTTGGAATTTTTTAATCATTAAAATTCTCCTTTTTAACATTCTTTTGTTTTTACTGAAATTAGCCATACTCGGTACTTTATAGTAACTTGAGTAATGTTCCAAAAGACTAATAATAGTATGTCCATACGCAATTTGTTCCTCTGAATCTATATATGTAAGGGCTAATGCATCGCATGCTAGTTCTTGATCTTCTCGCATACATGAGTAGGCATACCATAGAATGGGATTAAACCAATTTAAAATTAGTAAGCCATGCATAAGCCAATTTACACCAACATCTCTTCGCTTGATGTGAGCTAATTCATGATGAAAAATATATCGTAACTGTTGTTCATCTAATATTTTCATATGTACAGTTGATAATAACAACTTTGGCTTAATAAACCCCAACACTGTCGGACTGGAAACCTTTCCAGATACAAGCAATGGGATATTCCTTTGAACAGACATAGATTGCTTACACTTTTCAAAAATTTGAACAACCTTCTCATCTGTAATAACAGGCTGTTTTTTTATGTAAAGTAATAAACGCCTGTTCATTACAAAAGTAGCAACACTTAGAAGGATAACGCCAGTAAGCCAAATGTATATAAAGATTGTATAAAATAAAATCGTCTCATCATCTTCATTACTGTGTGTTTGTGTCTTGTTTACCTGACCAGTTTTTGTTGAACTTGTGGTATAAGTATCTTCTTTTGTGAGTAACTTTTTATTGTCTATATCTTTTAATTCTTGCATACGTTCTTTTGTAAGAAAGCTAGCTACAGGGTTTTGGCTAGAAATGAATGCATCATCACTCTTGTAAGTAAGAACAGAATAGATACTATAGGAACTATCTGGCGACCAAGGTAATACAAGTCTTATAATTAATATGATCCATAGCATATATTGCCAGCGTGGAGTTAACTTATTTCTAACCAAGACCTTGATACACAAGATTAGGCCCACTAATATACTAGCCATAATCGAGGTCTCAATCACCCAATCAAAAAATGCAGGTAGATAAATATCAACAAATTTTTCCACAACTATAATCTATCCTTCCTCTGATTTTCCTCAGTTTTCTCATCTAGAATACGTTTAAGTTCGTTAATATCTTCTGAAGACAGCTTTTCTTCTTTTAAAAAATTTACAAGTAAAGGTTTAAATGCTGCACCATAGAAACGTTTAAGTAAAGATTTTGTTTCTACTTGTAAATAACTATCTTGCGAAACCAAAGGATAATAAGAGTACAAACGCCCTTTATCTTGGTGATAAGCAACTGCTTCTTTGTGAACTAATCGATTAATCAACGTTCGAATCGTTTTGGGTTTCCAATCCATTTTCACCTCCAACACTTCAATTACTTCATTTGCCGTTTGTGGAGATTTTGACCACAATTCTTTCATTACTTCTAATTCAGCTTCCGAAATTTTAGGTAATTCTTTCATTAGTTTAAATTACACCCTCCTTGGATTACACTTGTAATCTGTAACTGAATATTACACTTGTAATCTTTCGTTGTCAATCTTATTTTTAAATTTATAGAATCCTTTCCTATGTCCATCAACATAAAAAATTTAATTAGTAGTGGATATTTTTATAAAATATCCACTTTGTTATCTTTTTTTAAAATGGGATATTAAAAATAAATGATGTTTCGTTTGAGACGTCCTATTCTCGATCATATAATTTAATACGTCTAGTTTATACTGCGCAGAATACGTTGTATAACCTTTTTCAAATGCTTGGATTTCATAATATTTAAATTGTTTTATCTACATACGAACCACTTCATGATTCACTCCCCATAATTTAACGATATCTTTTATATTTTCACGTCCATTTTATTAACGTATGACTACATTCAATTTGTCTTTTGAAGTAAATTTAGTCAAAAAAAATGCACTCCCAATTGTTAGACTGTATCTAACAATTGGGAGTGCATTTCAAAAATTATAACTTTTCATTATAACATTTAAATTATTTTTAGTTACTTAATGTGGATTCATACTTTTTCTAATTTATTATTAAAGAAATAAGACCGTAAATTTTTTTGTAAACAGTTTAAATAACTTTAAAACGGTACAACTTTTTAATAAACAGTACGACTTTATATCTAAATTAATGCTATATTTAAAGGATCCTGCATTAATAGTGGTATGTATTTCTTTTACTGGCACATCTTCTTTCGCATCTCTTTTCTGTTACCTATTTGATTTTTTCATGCTCACTTTTTATGACTTTTCAGCTATGTCGGCTGAATGATTAGATTCATTTGTGGCACACGAAAAACGCGTTTTAATAACAATCAGAAAATCATAGAAATTTGGGTGTCAAAGTTATTATATTGAAGTCTATTTATAAGATAGCTTAACGCCCTAAACATTCCAAATTTGTTATATATAGTGGCGTTTTATATAATCTTAATCTCATTATATAATCCTAATATGTTTTTCAAACGGAATAAATTATAAACTATAACTAATTCTAATTATGGTATAATATTGCTAGTAACTGAAGGCGTGTGGTGGGAGGTTGCAACCTTTCTTTCTCTTAATTTAGAGGGAAAGGAGGTGTAACCGATATGGAATTTTTACAACAATTATTACAGGACGCTACGAAACTATTCGTAACAGTGTTCATAACAACTTTTGCAACTGCTTGTGCTAACAAGTTAGTAGCAAAACGTAATAATAAAAGTAAAAGAACCACCCAGACGTCTGCCAAACGTAAGAAAGGTGGTTCGAAGAAAAAATAATTAAACTTTGCAATCTACCACCTAACGGCAGCAGTTACAAGTTAGACGGGATGTTACCAGCATCTCGTCTTTTATTATTATGCACATAGTTAGTAAGTTAAAACCTTTAATAAAAGGTTTATCTCTACACTCTCATTATACATTTTATCTCATTGGAAAACAATATCATCTTGTTTGGTATTTTTTATAATGAACTATAGATTGATACCGCTTAAGACTTTCTTATTTTGGTGAGCTTTTTTCAATCACTTCTTTCTTTTTATACATGTCTTTTAATACCGCTTCATTTATTTTCAAATTCGATTTATCAACTAACTTCTTCTATATATAGGATTGTCCTTTTTATCTTTGCATTCCTTTTATGATAATTTGAGATGCATTGAGTTGGTGACTTGCACTACCTCAACAAAATTATTTAATTGAAGCTAATCCGAATACATCAAATGTAAATTTTTAATAATTTCGTTCTACAAATAGGAATTTCAATCGTTTCTGTAGTCACAAGGTAACAAGTGCACAATGTCACCAGTATGGCTTGGAGGATCTCTAGTCCTTCTATCTCTAAGTTTGGCTATCTTGTCGCTCAATAGACATATGAATAGAATTTTATGGTAAAATAGTAAATGTTTTTAAACAAAGGGATGGAGGGGTTTTAAGTGAAACTTAGAAAGATTTTTATGATTTGTTTTTTGTTTATATTCACATTAACTATTGTGACTGGTTGTAGTTCTTCACAAAGTTCTACAACTGTAAAAAACGGAAAGGCATCTTCGTCTTCAAAAAATGTGGAAGTTGAAGTTGAAAATGCTGAGTACGTATTACCATTAAGTGGGACCATGGGAGGAATAAATAAAGATACAGTATTGAAATTCAAAGTGAGTTTGAAAAATAAAGGGGATGAAATGTTAGAGATATCACCTTATCTCTTTACACTATATCAAGGTGATGAAAAAATGAAGAAATATGATAAGGCTGATTCAGATAAATTACGTTTAATAGAATTAGAACCTGGTAAAAAAACATCGGGGATTCTCTACTATGAAGTGAATAAGGCCTCATCATATGAGCTCGTTTATTCCAATGAAGAAACAAAAAAAAGAGACGATGAAACAGAAAAAGTTTCTTTCAAAATTGATACGCAAGAAATAGAAAAGAATACAAAAGACTTAAACAAGCCAGCTGAAGCTCTAAAATCCTATATAAATGCTATTTATTATGATAAGGATATAAACAAAATTAATAAATTATCCGGTGAAGATGGAAAACAATTTACTCAAAATATACAACAAGAATTTAAAAAAGATGCACTGTCCAGTACGCATAATGGAATTAGTGACCAGGAATTTGAAAACTATTATAAAAAGTTGAAATCTGTATTGCAGGAAAAAGTTACATTTAAAGTAAAATCAGTAGGTTCTTCTCCTGAGGAAGATAAAGTTGAAGTGGAATTAAAAGTAAAACCATTATTATTAAGCGAATTGCAACCAAAATTACATAAGGAAAATGAAAGATTGCTAAAAGAAAATCCAGGAATTGAACAGCCTAAATTATTTAGCCAATCGTTTGGTTACTTTATATCTATTTTGCCAGAAGCAAAAGTTTCAGATAAAGAAAAAGTAATAAAGGTTGAGATGGAGCGATATGGAAAAGAACAATGGCGTTTTTCAAAAGATAAAGTAAACGATTCAGAGGACGTAATGGAAATAATGGGAGAATTTTTAAAACAATAAAAAGATATAAGCGAAAACGAAGTTTGCAACAACCAAACTTCGTTTTTTCGATTTATAATGACTTACAACAACTTTTACCTCCAAAACGATAAAAACACAAACTTTCCATTTAGAGAATATTTTAAAATCTTAGCTTGATGGGCATGTGAGCCTGCCAACAAAACGCGAATTTCGTACGCTAAGGAATTATTAGGTGTCTTTTTTGATATGGGCCATCTTATAGTAATGCGATATC
>NZ_WEII01000097.1:0-13962 GCF_009183805.1 Bacillus sp. B2-WWTP-C-10-Post-4
GTTTTAGCTCTTTATTATTTTTATATTTATCTACGAATTCTGTAGAAATAACAGCTCTATCAACTTTATCTGTTTCATATAAATTTACCGCAGTTGAAATTTCTTTTACAATTTGATAGTTTACTTCATCTAACTTCACTTCTTTTTTATCCCAATACTTATCGTTTTTCTTCATTGTAAAGCTAGCTTCATGCTTCCACTCTGATAATGTAAACGGTCCATTATATACCGCTTTATTTGCTTCTAATCCATATTTATCACCTTGCTCTTTCGCATATTTTTCGTTAATTGGATAGAAGGATGGTAAAATTAATAATTTCGTAAAATACGGTACAGGATGTTCTAGCTCTACGACGAATGTTTTATCATCCTTCGCTTTTACTCCTAATTCATCTAGACCTAGTTGTTTTTTATTTATCTTCTCAGCATTTTTTACATCGTACGCAATGTATGCATATTGAGAAGCTGTATCTGGATTAATCAATTGCTTCCAAGCGTATACGTAATCATGGGCGGTTACTGGATCTCCGTTAGACCATTTCGCATCACGCAATTGGAATGTATATGTCTTTCCATCTTTACTCACTTCATATTTTTGTGCGCCGGCTTCAATTTCTTCATCATTTTTCGATAGACGAAATAGTCCTTCCATTACGTTATTCAAAACGTTAAACGAGACTGCATCTGTTACTTTCCCTGAATTTAACGACGGAATTTCACCCGTTTCTAGTAACTGTAATACTTTCTTCTCATCTTTCGGCTTTGTTGCAGTTTTTTCTTTTGCGCAGCCAACTAAAAATGAAGAAACTAATAGAGTACTAACTAATGAGTAACGAACAACTTTTTTCATTTAAAAACCCCCTCTATTTTTAAGGTAAGTAACGACGAGCACCAGCGTATTCTTCTATATATCCTGGTGTATTTAGCGGTATAAACTCTACCGATCTTTCAGCTCTTGGTGAGTGAATCATATTGCCATCACCAATATACATTGCGACGTGATGGACACTACCTTTCCCTTGATCATGTGCAAAGAAAATTAAATCTCCCTTTTGTAGATTTTCTTTATCAACTGCAACTCCTGCTCTTGATTGCGGTCCAGAATCTCGCGGAATTGTAATGCCGTGCGATTTATAGATCGTATGCGTGAAGCCAGAGCAATCAAATCCAAAACCACTTGTACCAGCCCATATATACGGTAAACCTAAAAACATTTTCCCTGTGTTAATTAAATCATCAGCTGTCGGTTTTGGAATATCAGTTTGAGAACGGTAAACTGTTCCATCATTTTTTCGTAGCCATGCTTTCTGACCATTTGGCAACAATACACGGTATGAAATTGTGTCTTCACTTAATAGCGGCAGTCTTGTATTATAACTGACTTCAAGTGATTTATGTTTTTCAGAAGGATTTATATATAAAATCGCAGTTGGCTTTGTTATTAACACAAAAGGTTCATTTGTTTTATCTGCAAATTCTTGATTATATGTTAATTGCTTTTCAGGCATCCAGCCCGGATAACCTTCTTCATTTCGTGGTGTTGGCTGTCCATGCACTAATACCTTCACCCACTCGCCTTTCTTATCAATAACGGTTACTTCTTGACCGAGTAACGCTTGTGTTTCTAATTTATTTGCATTTGTTAACCATAGTTTCTCGTCAAGTGTCATTGATTTCGTCCATTTCCATAGATCCACTGGATTTGTTGCACTCGGTGTATCGATTGACCTTAATGAATCAGGTGCTGTCCATAACGTTGCAGCAGATACATCTATAAATGCTTTATTATCCTTCTTTTCTTCAGCATTTGCCGATGTAAACGATGAAAATAAAAATAAAGTTGTTAAAAATGCAGTTCCTACTTTTTTCATATTTATCCCCCTTAAAAGATAGTTTACTAGTCTCTTCTCCTAAGACTTACTATTCACTGTCGATTGAAGGTTTACCTTTGATCCAGAATAAGTCATTCCTTCTGGCTCTTCCATTAACCAAAGCGGTGCATCAAGATCAAAATAATGAATATTAGGATGCGCTGCCGCTAAATGTGCAACAGCACTAACGGAAAGTGAAGATTCCATCATGCTGCCCACCATACACTTCACACCAGCTGTTTCTGCGATATCTGCAATACGCCATGCTTCACGTATACCACCACATTTCATTAATTTAATATTAATGAAGTCTGCATATCTTCCTTGAACGAGCTTTAATGCGTCACTTGCTGAAAATATACTTTCATCGGCCATAATTGGCGTTTGCACACGATCTTTGACATACTTTAGCCCATCCCAATCTTTCGCATGTACTGGTTGTTCAATAAATTCTATATTTAAATTACGATTTTCCATTTCTTGAATAATAGAGACCGCTTCTTTTGGACTCCAACCTTGATTCGCATCTAAACGTAATATCGTATTTCTTGGTACCACATTTCGAATTGCCTCAATACGTTCCAAATCTAAATGCGCCTCTTTACCCACTTTAATCTTTAATGTTTGAAATCCTTTTTCTATATGTTTCTTCGCTTCTTTTGCCATTAATACAGGCTCATCCACACTCACTGTAATATCGGTATGAATTTCTTTCTTCCCGCCTAACAAGGCATATAACGGCACATTTTGATATTGGCAATATACATCATATAAAGCGATATCTACCGCTGCTTTCGCACTTGAATTTCCAATACAACTCATTTGAATGCCATGTAGTAACTGCTGAAACTGAATGATATTTTGACCAATTAAACATGAACGCATCGGTCCTAAAATCGCTTCTTCCATTCCGCTGGTGAAATCCCCCGTAATAACTGGCGTTGCGGCTGCAGCCCCCTTACCAATCACTCCTTCGTCTGTATGAATATAAACATCTATACTTTCAATTTCTGTTACAGTACGAAGCGCGGTTTTAAACGGTGTATGCAGTTTTACACGTCTACGATTTACTTTTACATCTGTAATTTTCATTTTGTTCATCCTTTCATTCTCCAATGAAGTGAAATTTTAATCCACCGGAGATTTATACCCACGGATTATTAGGTAAACCTATTGGGCATTTACTCTTCTATCTCTCTACTTTGTTTTCGTTCACTTTTGATGTAGGACGATAATGTGAAATAAAAAAATCCAGCCATAAGAATGATTCTTACGGCTGGATTTTGTCTATGATTGAGTAGACAAAGCAGCAATCTGATTATATTTTTTCTGTGCATCTTTTAGCGCTACAAGTAACGCTTTTTGAGAAGAACCGAAATATCGGTTCTTTACTTCCATTACTAACGCCGGGTCATTTATATTTTTATGTAGAAATAAATATTTAACAAATTGAGATGTTAATGCAATTGTCGCTGAGCAGTCTGCATCTACAATTTCCCCTGTATCCTTAACAAGTATAAATGCTACGAAATAGCTTTTAAACTTTTCAGTAATGGGATTATTTTGAGGTGCTTTCGCATCCCCTACGATATAAATTGTATTTGAAGCGTACACAGCTATCTTCCTTTCTTATACGAGGATAACGGGTTTCTTAATAGTCGTATGAGCGAGGAACTCAACGTTGATTAAAAAATGTATCCGCTTACCTTGTATTATAATATAATTGACAGAATTTTAACAACATTTATTTTAGTGCATATTCCATATTTATGAAAATAGCTTAAACTCTTCATTTCTACAATATGTGATTGTTCCTTGTACCATGACATTCATACATAAAAAACTGCACCCCCAATTGTTAGACGGTGTCTAACAATTGGGGGTGCAGTTCAATGGCTAACTGTTTTTATTACTTTGGCATCACAAATATAGTTTCATTTGACTTAGAAAATTGATACTCTTTTCTCGCTAACTTCAAAATTTCTTCCTCATCGTCTGTTAAATTTTCTATGTTAGTCTTTAAAGAATCTTTATCTTTCTTTAAAGATACTAATCGCTTCTTTTGATCCGTAATCGTATCTTTCTTTTTATCAATTGCTTCTTGTTGTTTCGTTAAAATATATTGAACATATAGAGTAGTTGCCGCAATAAAAAGGACCATTAAAATAAGTCGCCTTAACTTCTTTTTATTTATCCTACGCTTGTCACTAGGTTGTGATAATTGCTCTGGTATATTAGGAACATTTACTCGCTCGAGTTTCCTCATTCAAATCCCCCTAACCCATATTTTTCACTACCATCGGCACGTTTTCTTACTAAACTAAATTCTATTCTTATACAATAAACTCCTTCACAAAAATATCCCATAAATTAACCAATTAAAGATAGCATTCGACGACATTTCCATATTTACACCGATTTTTTTTATACATGCTGCTATAAAATAGTAGTTTCTGTAATTCTTTTTCTACTATTGTAGAAGAGTTTTTTCACACACAAAATTACTTCCCCACATATCCATGTTATAACATGCTTACAAGGAGGGGAATATGCATTACCGCACATTAGGTAAAACTGGAATAACTGTTTCTGAAATAGGTTTTGGCGCATGGGCAATCGGTGGTGATGAATGGGGACCTGTTAACGATAAACAATCTATAACCGCTATAAAAAAAGCAATTGAGTGTGGTGTGAATTTTATTGATACTGCGGATGTGTATGGTTTAGGACATAGTGAAAAGTTGGTAGCTACCGCGATTAAAGGACATCGTAATGATATTATCCTATCAACGAAAGGTGGTTTAATCGGACATCACTACGACCCTAATGGAGTTCCTGTATATGATACTCCCGAAAAAATCATCGCCGTATTCGAAACAAGTTTACAACGTC
Source organism: Bacillus sp. B2-WWTP-C-10-Post-4 (assembly GCF_009183805.1). Classification (NCBI taxonomy): domain Bacteria; kingdom Bacillati; phylum Bacillota; class Bacilli; order Caryophanales; family Bacillaceae; genus Bacillus; species Bacillus sp. B2-WWTP-C-10-Post-4. Next base: position 4,764 of record NZ_WEII01000097.1, read on the forward strand.
TTCAAACAGATTATATTGATCTTTATTTTTGTCATATTTGGTGGCATAATCGTAGAGAAACAGAAGCATTTCTACGTGCATTTGACATATTAAAACGTGATGGCAAAGTAAGAGCAGTCGGTGTTTCGACTCATGATTTACAATACATTCATCATTTCAATAACAACAACGAAATTGATATCGTACAACTTGATTACAATATATTAAATCGAAAACCAGAAAAAGATATATTACCATTCTTACAAGAGAAAAATCTAGGAGCTGTTATTCGTGGTCCATTAAAAATGGGCATTTTAACTGGAAAATTCACAAATAAAACAATTTTTCCAGATGGAGATTTACGCAAAGATTGGCCAAATGAAACTTGGTTTCAAGAAGACTTACAAACCGTAGAGAAACTTCGGCTGCTCTCAAATAAAAATCAGACCTTAGGGCAACTTGCACTTCGCTATGTACTCTCTCATCCGGCAGTAAGTGTTGTAATTCCTGGTGCAAAAACAGGAACACAAGCACAAGAAAATGCAAATGCATCTGTTCGCCCTATTTTGAGTGATGAAGAGCTTAACTATATTCATTCAATATAAAAAGCCCAATCCGGGCTTTTTAATTTGGCAAACTAATATCATACTCCATTCGCTTCGCTGTGTCCTCCGCAACATGCATACCTAACAAGTTTTTCACAATATGAAATGCCATATTAATTCCAGCTAAAATTCCGGCAGATGTTATAATATGTCCTTCATCTACAAACTTTACATTTTCTATAACTTCAACATTTTGAAACTCATTTTTAAACTTTTCAATACTAGCCCAATGTGTTGTTGCTTTTAAACCTTCCAGTAAACCTGCTTTCGCCAGTAATAGCGCTCCTGTACAAACTGAAGTCATCAGCTTTACTTCTTTCATTTGTTGGCGAATCCATTTTATTACTATTTCATTTTTTATTTCATATTTTCTAGCACCTAGCCCACCCGGAATTATTAAAATATCCACTGGTGGTAAATTTTCAATACTATAATCTGGCTGTACCTTCAATCCATTCCTTGCTGTAATCATTTCCCCATTCTCGCTAACTGTATAAACAGTAAATGTTTTTTCTTCATTCACCTCAGTTACAGAAAAAACTTCAAATGGCCCTGCAAAGTCTAACACTTCTACTTCATTAAATAAAAATATACCAACACTCCATTTATTCATCATAAGTTCACTTCCTGTTTCAAATGATGTAAAAGGTGATTATATCCTTTTTCTAATGCAATATCATACGCTGTTTTTCCATCATTTTTCTTAATCATCTTATTAGCTCCATTTTTAAGGAGCAACATAATTATTTCTTCATTTCCTAATAATGCTGCTTCGTGGAGTCCTGTCCAGCCACCACTTTGCATAATATTTACATCTGATCCTTTTTCAATTAAGAAAGCGACAAGTTCACTTTGCTTGTTCGCAATTGCCGCTTGCAAAGGTGTATTTTCATTTTCGTTTTTTGCTCTACTATGTATATCTGCACCGCTTTCTAAAAGAAAACTCGCTATTTCTTTCTGTCCAAAATAAGCTGCTAAATGAAGTGGTGTCCAGCCATCTTTACTACATTCGTTAACAATACTTGGACTCGCCTTTATAAACTCCACTACTTTTTCCTTATCACCACTTATAACAGCTTGTGCTATTGATTGTAAATGCTCCATAATAATCTCCCATCCTTCAAAATATTTAAGCATCTCCTTCTACATGTTCTATTAATTATTATATTTTCCTTTTAAAATCTTAAGTTTACATAATAATATTATATATTACTTTTTTGTGCTTAATGCTGAATAGCAATAATGTTAAAAATACTGCCTTTAAACAATGAAGACCATGATTTCATTAGAGTTACTGAAAAAGCAAGCAAAAAACTATACACATAGTTTTCATCATATTTGTTCAGTTGCATGAACTAAAACAGGTAATGTTTATTCTGCTATTTATGCTTTCAACATATCAAATAATATTATTCCAATAAAAAAACAATCCATTTTTAAAATGGATTGTTTTTTTATTTCTGTTTTATGCGGTTTATTTTATTTTTGTATTTTCAATGATGAAATAATTACATTTACAAAAATGAAACACTACTATCTTAGCCCCTCTTGTAGTAAGTTTTTCGTTTGAAAACAAAAATACAATTTCACCTTACGATCGAAAAAACATATGTAAAAGTTTCTAAAACAGCTGCCTTATCATACTAATCTATAGCAATTCTGTCTTCTTCCCTTACCTGTTTCCTTTAACACATACGATTTTAAAACTAGCGCCGTTAATGAATCTGTTAATGTTTTATATGATAAATTTGATAATGCCAATAGATCGTTCGTATATAACATTCTATGCTTCTCTAATAATAATAGTACTAATCGTTCAGACGGTTTTAATGCCTCATCACTTTCTAGTATAAAGTCTATATTTTTCATTTCTCTAATTATTACTCCTTATATAAAAAAATACTTTAGACGCTTATTTAATATAAAAATAATACATAACAAAATTATAAATATATTAAAATAGCACCATCTAAAAACACTATTATACTATAACATAGAAGTAGTGTTTCCCCAAATAGGAAATGCTTTTTTATATCGCTTATAAGATTCTTGCAAACCTACATAATATTTTGTACCATTACCCGCCAAGTTTTCTTCTAATTTCGCTGCTCATCCTGATGTATTTGTAATCAATGAAGTTCTTCTAAATTTATAAACAAATAAAAAACGGTTCGTCTATCATGCCCTAAACATGAATGACAACCGTTTTCCAGCTTCTTCTTAATTAACATGTTCTATCTTAAATATTTCTTGCAATATGCGGCTTACTGTAATGACTTGTTCCGCCGCCACCAACTACTACTTTACCGCCTTTTTCGAAAATTAATAATTTACTTGAACCATCTGCAAGAAGCACTATTACTTGTTGCTACATAAATTACATAACCACTCTTTGATATACAAGTTTCCCAATTCGAATCAAATTCTGATCTTACTACACGATTTGAATACACTTGACTTTCAATTCTATCTTGTTCTACGTTTTCCAAATTGATTCCTCCCACTTCACTAAAATAGCATTTATAGGAAAATAACAGCCCTATATAAAATAGTAGCCGACTTTAACATAAATAGTATATGTAATTAGTAGGAGAATTCTTGTACAACGAAAACGAAATAGACTTCAAAAATTTCACAATTGAAACTTCTCTTTAATCATTTCCTCTACTTCTTTTGCACTCAAATACGTGTTATTAATTTTTATATACTCTTCTTTTTCAATTTCACCATGAAGAGAGTTTAATCTATGCTTTTTCATCGTTTCTTTCAAATTATTTTCAGACCACTCAATATCTCTTTTTTTCGGTTTATGTTCTAATCTATTCGGGCTTTTATTTCGTTCTAATCTTTCATCTAATTCCGCTTCCAGCTCTACAAAATACACTGTCCCACCTTTTGATTCAAAAATACTTTCTACATGATGTATATAATCCCAATCCGCTTGGAGGTCAAATGCCCATATATACGTAAAAATCATTCCAGATAAATCACTTTTAGATACTTCTTCAAATATTTCATTACGAAATAAACTTACTAGTCTTTTTGCTTCTTTCGTACTGTAATCAAAAATTGGCTTACTAAATCAATTGTCATGTGGTTATGAAAAAGTTTTAAACCGGTTAATGTTGCTAATTCTTGCCCCACTGTCATTTTTCCAACTGCTTGTGGGCCAAATATTAATATAAGTTTCACTTATTTCCCTCCAATCTTTCTCTATAAACCATTACATAAAATTAAAAATAAGGCAGCCGATTTTAAATCGATTGCCTTATTTTTTATTCATAGTTTTAGTTCTATTCTTTTCGCATAGCTTCAAAAGTAATCATTTGATTTGCATTTGACGGTTCTTTTTCATAATCATATTCAGCAGAGCAAGTAATGTTAGAGAAACCTATACTTTCTAAAAGAAGTTTAAACTCTTCTATTCCATACCAGCGCAGCGCAAAGCGTTGTAGTTCTGTTTGTACTAACTGTCCTTTACTCCACTTTTCATATTTCAAATATGATACAGTAACTTGGTTCAGCCAATCTATTTCAATTGATTTATTTTCTAATGTGATTCCGTCTCCACTCGGCAAAGAGAAAGTCGATGTATGAATTTCCCCAGTCTTCCAGTCATGCGGAAGCATAATATCTACGATTAATCGTCCATCTGGATTAAGATGTTCATAAAAACATTTCAATGCCTTTATAGAATCCACACGATTTTCAATTAAACAAAAAGATCCAGTAGGAATGATAATTGCGTCATATTTATGCGGAAGTGAAAATTGTTGCAAGCTTCCTTCATATAAATTAGGATGTAAGCCTCTCTCTTTACAGCGCTTACGGCAAGAATCTAGCATTTCAGGTGAATAATCTATCCCATCCACTTTAAAACCAGCCTCTAGAAGCGGAATGATGACACGTCCTGAACCTACTGCGGCTTCGAGGATTCTTCCTCTACAATCTTTTAAACGTTTTTTGTAATACTCAATATCACCATTTAAAGAATAACCGACTGGTTTTGTGTAATCATACAGTTCTGTACAAAGTGTACTATAAAAGCTAAACATTTATTTTTTCCTCCGTTTTTACGTACGGAAGATTTCAATTCAACTAATCTTCCTGTACCTCTGATTTTAATGATATTTCGAAAGAGCTGACTGTCATAATATATCACTCACTTTCCATAGAATATAATGATATTGTATTACATAACCTTCCAATTTGAAATATAAAAATTAAAAATTCAGACTACAAATTAAAGAGCTTACTTTAGTAAGCTCTTTAGAAAAAATATTTATTTCACAATCGGCAATGTCACTTCACTTAATTTCACTGTAAGTTTCGTGCCAGCTTTCGGTCTAATTGTATAATCATAATCACTTGCAATTAAAACAACTCCGATTTGATGCCCCGCTTTAAATACATAATCATCTGGCTGCATGTCCCATGTAAATGTATAATCTTTGCCCGGTTGAATCGCTGTTGAATTTTCTATACTCTTTAAGTTTTGTGGATCCATCCAGCCTCTCGTTACGATTTCCGGCTTCGCTCCTCCATAGTCAACAAGTAATGCTGTTAAATTTGATACAGATCGATCAATATTTCCTGTAATTGAAATCTTTGGTGTACCACTTATACGCGTATCTTTTTGCAGTACAGGCATTGTATATACTAATCGATTTGCTACTTCTAATTCTGGGTTTGCTACTAATTGGTTTGATTTCATTTGTGCATCATCTAAGAATGAGAAAACTTTATTAGCCGATCCCATACTTAATGGCAAATTGACTAATTTATTACTTAAATACATACGGATTTTTGAAGGTACAGCTGATGGATCTGGCCAATTTTTTATCTTTTGCCACGTTTTATTTTCTCTTTGCACATCAACCATTGGTTCATCCATAATTCCATTTTCAATTCCGTACAACCAATAATCTAACCATTTATTTTGTGTTTGCTGCCAGTTATTACTTGATGTCCCACCATGACCACCTTGATGTAGCCACATTTTACGAGGAACATTATTTTCTCCAAGTGCTTCCCACCATTGCGCGAACTGTTTTGTTTTAACATTCCAATCGTTTAAACCATGAACAACAAATACACTCGCTTTTACATTTTTAGCATCTTTTACATAGTTACGTTTATCCCAAAAATCATTATAATTACCTGTTTTTCTGTCTTGTCCAGCCGTTAACTCTTTTATAACTTGTCCGCAAACTTCAGGGTTTTCCCTTGTCAGTACTGCTTCTGCCATATTATCTGTATCTTCCCCTTGATATCCGCCTGGAGCAATGACTGCACCATTTGCACGATAATAATCATACCAACTACTAATTGCTGCGATTGGAATAATTGTTTTTAAACCTTCGACTCCAGTAGTCGCAACAGCATTTGGTAAAGTACCATTATAGGAAACTCCAGTCATACCTACATTTCCTGTAGACCAATTTGCCTGAACTTCCTCACCCTGTTCTGTAAATGCTTTCGCGCGACCGTTTACCCAATCAATAACAGATTTTGTCCCGAGTATCTCTTGTTCATCTCCAGTTGTAGGGCATCCATCTGATTTTCCAGTACCGATACTTTCGCCTAGAATAACTGCATAACCTCTTGGCACGTAATAGTTCCCATACGAACCAAGATTAACCGCTCCATACGGTTTTCCTTCATACGCATACAATTCTTCATCTACATTATATACAGGAACATCTTTTAATCCAGATCGATATGGACTCATTTCATAAATAACAGGAACTTTCACATTCGGATCTGTCTTTGGACGCATAACTTTTATCGATACTCTGTCTTTCTTACCGTCTCGATCACTATCAACTTCTGTCTCTACATATAAATTTTCGATAATAGCTTCATCGAGAGAATAAATCGGTTTTGTCATCCCATTTTCTAATTCAATTTTCTTACTTTTAGTCTCTTCCTTCTTCTCTGCATGCACATCCATAGTAAAGCTAGGTATAATTGTTGCAGATAGCATTGCTGACAGTGTAATTGCCATTTTCTTTTTACTCAAAATGTTCCCTCCCTTATTCGTTCTCTTTTACTATATAACAAAATAACTGAAAATTCAGTTTTATTTTATATAAAAGTTGAGAAACTCAAAGATTTCTTATTAAGTAAAATTTAATGCAGGTATGAAAGTATTTTCCCACTTCCTCCTTCTTTATAAAGTGAAACTTTAATCAGCCCTCACCAATTGGGCGTTTACGAGCAGCAGGGCCACTTCTTTGTTTTCGCTGGATTTTGAGGTGGGGTCTTACTGCCCGGCAAATAGCGGGATAAATAGAGAAAAAGACAACCGATATTTCTATCGCTTGCCTTACATTCCATTTATTATTTTTCTAACTCTTTAAAGGTATCTTTCAAGTCTTTATCAGATACCTTTATATCTGCATTTTTAAGCAGATCTCTAGTAACTTGTTGATGGAATTGAGGATCTTGTATACGTTGCTGTTCTAATTCTTTACGAATATTCTCTTTCTCTTCCTCATACGGTTTAAGCTCTTTTTTATCCGTTAGCTTAATAATATGATATCCGAAAGAAGATTTAACAGGTTCACTCAATTGACCAACTTCTAACTTATACGCAGCATCCTCAAATTCTTTCACCATCATACCAGGTCCAAATTCAGATAGTTCCCCACCTTTTTCTTTAGAACCTGGATCCTCTGAATATTGTTTAGCCAATGCCGCGAAATCTTCGCCACTATTTAATTTTTCTTTAATTTCTTTTGCTGTCTTTTCATCTTTTACTAAAATATGGCTAACTTGAAGCTTTGGCTTATAATGATCTTTAATATCTTTTTCCGTTACGGTTGCTTTAATAGCTTTTTCAAAAGCAAAAGTAAGCTTTAATTTCTCTTTCAACTGATCTTCATTTTTCACACCATTGGATTCCATATATGTATTAAAATTATCGCCCATCTTGTCTTTTAATTCTTTTAGTTGTTTCGTTACCTCTTCATCCGTAACTTTATATTTATCATTTAATACTTTTTCTACTACCATTTCAGATAAATTCTGTTTACCGTAGTTTTCTTTTAATTTTTTGTTAAAATCACTTTCTGAAATGCTTCCTGATTTTGTCGTTACAATATTATCTGATGAACCACATGCAGATAAAGATAACGTCATACCCATTAAAATGCTACCAATTACTAATTTCTTTCTTTTCAAATCTGAATACCTCACTTCATTAAATTCAAATATAACTATGTAAATATAACGTTTTCCTGTGAACTTCACGTGAATTTAATGAAAGTAGAACATTTGCTAATTCTCCATTTAATACATCAATTTTGAAAATTATGGTGATTCATCCTATATCGCTAATCTCTAAAGCTGCAAAAAGGACTAATATTTTCATTAGTCCTTTTTCACATTTATATAAAATTGAATTTCTCCATCTATAGAGGAAACTCCATATTCAAAACCATGCCTTTCTAAAATACTTTTCACTATCGCTAAACCTAATCCTGTACCTGATTTTTCTTTACTACGAGAAGATTCTAGTACATAAAAAGGCTCCCAAATTTTCTCGATATCCTTAATTTTATCCGTAGGAATGCCATTTTTTATTTGGAAATATATACTTTTATTTCTATCTTCTAATGTAATTATTATGTTTTGATTTGCTGTATATTTTATCGCATTAGAAATTAAATTTTGAAACACCATTCTCATTTTATTTAAATCTGCATAAACGATTGTATCGCCCGCATTACAATTTACTTGCAAGTTAATTTCTTTCGAATCCAGTTCAATCTGATGCTTATCTAATATACTCTGGACCAGTGGTTCAATGGGGAATTCTTCTTTTTGTAAAATATCTCTTTCTAGTTTAGAAAATCGTAATAGTTCTTCAATTAAGTTTGATATTTGATCTGTTTGTTTAATAATTGTATCTACATAAGTCCCATCATCTAATCCATCTTTAATCCCCATAGAGTATGCTTTTACTAATGCGATCGGTGTCTTTAATTCATGCGTTACATCACCCATAAATCGTTTTAAATGTTCATTACGATCAGTTAAGTCTTGATGTGCTTCATGTAGTTTTTCACTCATGATATTAATACTATTGGCCAACTCTCCTATTTCATCATTCGTTTTCACTTTCGTTCTTTTAAACTGCAAATGTGAAATATCCTGAGCTACATCACTTAGCTCTTTCAGTGGCGTCGTTATTATTTTTGAAAGTATCCACACAAGTAAAATAATAAGAAGAAGCGAGAAACATACGATATATAAGTAAAATGTATTTAACGTATTTATAATTTCATTTGAATTCGCAATAGAAGTCCCAATTAAAATTATCGTATCATCTTTCGCAATATATTTAGCAAAAAAACTCGCTTTTACCTTTCCTTGATCGTACAGTTTATTCGATTGCCCTTCCGTCTTCACTTTCATAACTTCGTCTTTCGTAATCCAAAGCTTATTTAACGTTACTTTCTTTTTCGTAAGTTGCATGCGTAACGCGTCGTTCATAGCATCTTCTGACTGATTAATTGGCGTATACGCAATTGTAACATTATTTTCACTTTCAATTGTATGAATAACATCTTCTAAATCATTGACTGGCGCATTTTGTATTTGAGTTGTAA
>NZ_WEII01000098.1:0-13641 GCF_009183805.1 Bacillus sp. B2-WWTP-C-10-Post-4
TGTCATAACATTATTTTATAAATTGAATTTCATTATAACTATTGTTAGGTATCTAGTAGTAGCTCGTCCTAACAAAACAAACGATTTAATAGAGCCTTATAAATCAATAATTTATAAGAGATTTATAAGAGTAGTTTTCATCTCAACTTCAACGTACAAAATGAAGTACCTCTAAAAATTAAAATGTCTTATTAATTTTTTCAGGTTTTACAACCACCACATCAATGTAATAGTATATTAAAAATAATAAGTATTTAATTTAGTTTAATTCAATATAAGAGGTGTATGCATTGTCCGAGAAAGTGTATAAATATAGAAGATCAGGTACCCAAAAACATTTTCACTTAAAAGAAGCTGACATATTTGTCTTTACAGTTTTATATTACAAAAGAGCACTTACAACAAGGCAAATCACGCAGTTATATAGTGCATTTGAGGGAAGAGAATGTTCTGAAGCTAGCATATTTACAAAGCTTGACCGGTACTCACAATATGGAGCTATGTTAACTAAAAGAATAGATAAAAGGGCTGACAGTATTACGAAACGCGCTTTATTCTCCTTAAAAGAAAAGACAATTGAATTCTTATTGGAAATAGGAAGAATTCCCAAAAAAAGTTCAAAAAGACGGTACTCAAGAACAACTTCTCTTCACACTATGTGTTCTCGTGAAGTCATGATCCGTACTCTTTTAGCGACTACAAAGAAGACACAAACCAATGAAGTATTATATGAATTGGATATTCGTTCTTTTTACCAGAAAAAAAATATAAAAATTGAGGACAACCAATTGGCCTTGATTCCTGATGAACATATTTCATACCAAGATAAAAATATCCATATTGAGATGGACATGTGCAAAGAGACAAATTCTATCTTAGTTGAAAAAGTAGAGAAGTACATAGAATATGCAAAAAAAACAAATGAGGATGTAACGGTTGTCTTTGTTATGTACGACAAATCAATGTTCCTTGCTGAAGATGCAGAACCGCCATACATACGTATGAAAAATCTATTATTTTCTATGCGGAAGCATCATGAATTATTAATGAATATACCAAATCTAAATGTACACATTTGCTCATTGAAAGATGCTGGGGATGTTATTTCAGATATCATTCTAGGAACAAATGATAATCAAAACTTGGAACAAGATATTCTTTTTCCTTTATCTCAACGTACAGTAGGAGATGTCAATTGGCGTTACACTTTTGTCGAAAAAATTCAAACGTTTAAAGAATCAATAGATGGTGGCCTTCGACGCACATACAAGAGAGATAAAGCTTCTATTCAAGATTTCTTTTTTATTTTTGGAAATGAAAATGATTACCGAATGATTGCAAGATTAGATGATGTCGTGTTTTCAAGAAGGGATGGAGATGAAGGCGTTCCGCTTGTAGTTATCTATCCTAAACGTGAAAATCCTAGAGATATTCTACTGATGGACACTTATGATAATGTACTACTTCTATCCATTCAAAATACAAATATAGCAACCGATGAACAGATCATGGTACATGCTGCAAATAACGTTAATCCGAAAAGACGTAAACTTGTAGAATTATATTAATCGTTTATTTATTATATGTTTTTATATATCTTTATTGATTTTTATTATTTAAGGTGATAGAATAACGTTTGAACTAAACACTCAAAACTACAATCAAATCAGAACATATGAAATTAAGGCAAGCGACACACGCTGTTTTTACAGTGGGTGTCGCTTGCCTTTTTTTGTATGGAGAAAGGTGGAAGTGGAAAATGACAATGAACTTACAATTTGCAACAACTACTGGGGGAGTGCTCTCAGCAAGAGAAGCATTTAAAACTCCAGAACTAGTCCTTAAACATATTACAGAAGGGGGAGCTAAATTTTGCGTTTCCCTACAAGATATCAAAATTCCAGGGAAACCTAATTATTATTGGTACGATGTAATAATTGAAACTGCGGTGAATAACAAACTAGAGATAAATATTGCAGTACTTTCTCAAGAAGAATATAACCAATTGTGTGAAGGAGATAGTATTGACTTATATTTAAAACAAACTGAAGATGCAGCGAAGTTCTTTCTAAAAAAATCAAAGGAACAATTCAAGCCAGAACTTCATAATCGTTTTACATTACACCATAAAGCTCAACTATGTCTTTAAAAAGTAGGTGAACCCTTATGGAGACATCTAAGCAAAGATTACCATTATACACTACAATCGCCTTAATTAGCGGATTTATCCTTTCATTTGGATTTGGTGTAGTAAACTATATCCAGTTACTCTACTATGCATTTGAACCACCGTCTTATCCTATAGAAATTACATATGTACCACTATTTTTAATGTTCTTCTCTTTGCTATTAGGAGAATTTAGTTTTAGGTTCTACAGCCGTATCCCAGCTTTACAATTTCAAAATGGCAAGTTATTAATTTTAATTGCTTCTCATATTGCAGTAGATATTCAGTTTTTATGGTTTGCAACTACTCCTATCCATGCGAAAGTTATTCCTTATCTTATGAATAAAGCAAAACATGTTAATTTTGGTGAATATCAAGCAATAGGGGATGTATTAACAGGAAATTTCCATACACTCACCATGATATTTGTATTCTTACCGACCGTATTTATGATTTTGTTTACTCTTTGGTATAGTGGCCATATTATCCGTTACAGAGAAGAAATCTTAAAGTGGGTACAAAAATACGAATATAAAAATCATAAGTTGCAAAAGTGGTTTAATAGCCAAGAGGAACAAATATATCCTGATGTTGAGATAGGTCCTCATATTAAGCACAAAGAAATGATTCGAATTAAGGGGAAAGATAGAACCCTAAATGGAATTATTATTGGTCCTATTGGTTCTGGTAAGACATCTAGTTTAATTATTCCAATGATTAATCAAGATTTACACTGGATGGTACGTTTTATAAATAAGTTTGAAAATACGTATAAAAAGAATAATTATGATACAGAAGAAGTAAAAGGAACATTTTTAAATGGGATAACTGTTATTGAACCGAGTAATGATTTATGTCAAAAGGTATTTAAATTAGTACAAGCACACAAGATTCCTGAAAGTTCAATTTATTATATTGATCCCACAAACCCTGATACCAAAAACATTAATATTTTACGTGGACCAGTTGATAAAGTAGCCGAGGTTTTTGCAATGGTTATCCAGGGTTTGTCGGAATCTAATAATGCATTCTTTGAACAAGCACAACGGAACCACCTTAAGCAACATATTTATTTATTAAAACTACATAACCCACAAAAAGATGTGACCTTTGATGACTTAATAGATATGTACGACGATGTAGAACGTGTACACCGTATGCACAAACTATTAAAAGTACAGGTAGAAAAACTATATGATTTTGTTCAAAGTGGTGTTGCTTCACGTGACCAAAAAAACGAATATAAGATTATAAAAGGTATCGATGAATGGTTCGATAATACCATTCGTGAAAAAACAGGTTTCCATGGGGAACCTGCCGTTTATAAATCTGGAAAATATCGTGGAAAACCAATGCATTATGACCGGGAAGAAGAATATGTAAAAGGTTTGCGTAACATCTTAAAAGATTTAGCCTCAAATGTTTTAATACGACGTGTTTTATTTGGAAAATCAGATTTTGATTTTGATGTTCACTTAGAGCAAGGTGGTATTTTACTAGTAAATACAGCCAAAGGAGAACTTGCAGATCTTTCTAATGTACTAGGAAAATTCGTATTACTAAGTATGCAAAATGCTGTATTCCGAAGAGAACCAAATATTTCACCATACCATCATATTATTGTGGATGAATTCCCTGATTATGTTGTGCGCCCGTTCAAAGAGTTCCCTGCACAATCTCGTAAATATAAAGTCATTCTGACAATTGCAAGTCAAACACTATCTCAATTAGCTTTAGATTTCACAGAGCAGTATATGTTTACTTTATTAGGTTCGTTCCGTAACAAGATGATATTTGGTGATGTAACACCATATGATGCGAAAATTTTCTCTGACATGTTTGGTGAAACAGAGGAATTTAAAGAATCCGAATCTGAACAAGGGATCTCTCCTATGCAAGAGAACCCCGTTAGTCGCTTAGGTTCGACATATCAAAAATTAAAAGAAGTCGTTATGTCACCAGGAGATATCATGGCACAAGGTGCCTTCGTTTGTGCTGCACGTATTGTACAAGACAATCATGTACAACCTGTACAACAAATTACTAGTAACTTTGTACCCAAAGAGGAATTTGCTCAAGCAATCATTCAAGTAGAGCTTAAGTCTGGACAATATTGGGAAACTGAACGTCTACGACTCATTGAAGAATCTATCGCAAAATCAAATCCTATGAAACATGTAGATGCAAATAATATAAAACAGATAGAATCATTTCCACCTATGCATGGTGATAAAATAGGACAAAATCAGTCCATAGAAACAAACAATAATAGTACATCGATATTATTAAAGGGCTCTCAAATCAATACTACTCCTTCATCTAATACAGATTTAGATAATACAACTTCACGAGGAGAGAGCATTCCAAACGAAGACATAGAAGCCAAGCAAGAGGAAACAAGCTTCTTTAAAGATATCCTATACGATGATGTAGTATCCTTTGTTAAGGAATCAGGGACTGCTTCTATAAATGCACTACAGAACGCATTTAAAATCGATTATACACGTGCTTCAAGATTACAAGATGCCTTACAACGGAATGGCGAGCTGCCGAATATAACAAAGGAGACACATATGGAACTTGTAAGTCCTAAAAAAAATATGGAGCTAGCAGAACGGAAGAAAGAGGTATCTAATACTATGTTGGAACCAAAAAGGGATATAGATTACCCAATTCATTTAGGAATTCCTGTAGAAACTCATCCATTGCAAAAAAAGCTTCTAACAGAGGGACTTATAACCACAGTATTAGAGGAAACAAAAACAGATATGAAAACTAATTTGAAACCAGCTACAAAAACAGTTAATCCCACTAAAGAAAATAAACTTGATGAAGAGGTTGCAAAAGTTTACGAATCTATTAGCATTACTGTTCATCAAAACTTAGAAAAGAATATGGTAGAGAACACTAGAAATAATGAAGAGCAGCATGAAGATAAACATATCGACTATAAAGAACGCAAAAAAAACTTAAAAGCCAAACAAAAGAATACGTATAACAATACAAATTCACTACTTAATAAAAACCAGCAACAAAAGAAAAATACATCTAATGTAATGAGTAAGGAATTAGATGATTTTTTTGATTAATACCTATAGAAACCTAAAATAAATTTTTATTCAAGATTATATTTTTAGGGAAAATCTAACTTAAATTAGGAGGAAAGGTTAGATATAGTATTTTAACTTTTCCCTTTTCAAAAAATAATACTTGCACAAATTACATAAAAACGTTATATTTTAATTAATAATTATACAAATAAAACATGACTTACGTGAAGGACACACCTTACGTACCATTCCAACGGTACAGGTGTGTCCTTTTTTACGTTCTAGGAGGAAAATATAATGGTTGAAGATAAGGTAAATACTCATATTACAAAAGAACTAGGGATGGCATTTGAACCGGATAACACGCTAGAGGACATCTTTATAGAATCAACTTTCAATCAATTTGAAAGAATACGTGAACATGAATTAGAAGAATTAGCTCGTATGAAACGTGAACGTACTGTAGGGAAAGGCTTAATTACCATAGTATCTGAAAAATTATTCCCAACTAAAAACGGGACATCTGAGCGGATACAAGTGCTCACAATGCAAATTGGTACTCATACGACAGCATATTGTCCACTTACAGAGGCAGGTATAAATATTCCTAAAAATCCTCAATGGCTGATAGGTAAAACAAAACCCGTTATTATTGAGCATTTCCAAAGAACTGAGGAAGGGAACTTTGCTGTTGTATCTATCACCGCAGGAGAACTTGCACTGCAAAGAAAATTATATGAAGAAATAGTAGAACAAGAGGGGAATAAAGTATACACAGGAACAGTTTCTGGACATATTCCATCTGCACAAACAATTCTGGTTGAAGTTCATGGTGTAACAGTGGGAGTAAGATACTCGCAATGGTCCCATTCATTCGTTCGCTCGGCGGATATTATTATTGGTGATGTTGTAGAGCTTATCATCGATAAAGTAGTGGAAAAGGATGGGCGCTACGAGTTTAGAGGAAATAAAAAGAAACTAGAAACGGATCCAATGGAAAAATTATTAGAATTAAACAAACGACGTGACCGCTTTGTAGGTAAAATTGTAGGTGTAGATGCTATTGCTGGGATTTTCGTAGAAGTTGCACCAGGTATTCAGTTTAAAGGGCTAAAAGGTCGTAATCTGGCAAATCCAACCGTGGATGACGCAATAAACCAAACAATTGTTACATGTGAGCTGCTTAATATTGATGCTAAAAATAGAAGAGGAACTGTACGTATCCTAAATTATCCGCAAGGCCAAAGTAAAAAATCTAATTCGTCAATTTACCAATTTTAATCGATGATTATGCGTGCAATAGAGAAACAAATGTATACTTATATTCCTTCTATTCCTCATTTATCAAGTGAGGATGTACAAGGACTTCAAATATATCGGATACATGATTTGGATAAAACCTATGTATTCCACTCTTATGACGAATTAGTTAAGTTTAAGCAGCTTTTAACAGAGGAACAATATGCTATACTCAATTTTATTGGTGTTCATACATCCGTTCGGTTTAATCATTTATTATATCTATTCAAGAATAAATTTTCGCGGAAGAAAATTAATAATGCAATTCAAGGATTACTTTACTATCAATTTATCGAAAAATGGCAAGTAGAAATTTTGGATATAGAAATCTTTGAAGAAACATATACCTTATCAAATAATGGATTTAAACTACTAAAATACTGGCAAGGAAATATGTTCTTCTTTGCCCCAGAGCGTCTTGACAATCATGGTAAATATGTTCACCTGCGTTATTGGCATGACATAGACCTACTTTGTCATTTACGCTACGCTTCTTCATTTTTAGGTCATATTATGCATCCATCTATTAGTAAAGGGGTTTTTACCCCTTCTTTAAGTTTTATAGTAAATGGAGGAAAAGAACGTAAATTTAACTTTGTTGTATACTCCACCTTATTATCTGATCAAAAGAATCGATTAAAACGAATAATTGCTAGATGGAAGACTTTTGTAGAGTCAGGAAAAGATGTTATTATGCAGGACTTAGGGAATAACCCTACAATCTTAGTTATTTATGTTTCTACTAAAAAACAAGCAAAGCAAATTAATAATGAACTATTACTTGATTTAATTCCTGGTAAAGTATTGTTATGCATAGGGGAATCTTTACATTTTCAAGGATTACAACACGCTTTTTATCAACCTCTTGCAGAAGGGGAGATCAAACAATTAGATACAAAGCTATTTATAGAAAACTAAGCCACCATACAAGCTTTCGCTTTAAGGGTGGCTTGTTTATTTTATAATTAGCTTGGAGTATTCAAAAAAACTTAACAAAATTAATAATCCTGTATCTACCTCTATACAAAGCACAGATTTTGCGAAATAATATTCTTTGACACCTGTTAATAAAATAACATTATATACAAATATAGTTATTTCATTGGAGGAATATACAAGAAAGGAGTACTATATTGCTACGTATACAAAGAGGGTACATGTACGATCCTGATGATAATGAGGTAATAGTAAATGAAATTTTCTATGATGGTACAGCAGAAAAAAAGTTAGGCAGTAAAATGGGTGTATTTGATGCAGTTAAAGTACCTGTTGCTATTTTTCAAAAGGTCCAGGAAAACGAAAGTATGACCTATATGGAAAGTGTTGAAGTAGAAGAAAAAAATATAAAGGAAATACTTTGTTATTTAGTTCAAAATCAAAAGCCAGAAAAGCTATATTTTGAAATACAGTACATGAAGTAACTCCAGGGATTGAATATAAGAGGGGATTTATAGCAGGGGATTCAGGGGCATTATTATACAATACATGTGGGATCTGCATATAAACTTCCTTCTTATCCCTGTTCTATTGAAAATAATTGAATATAATATAAAAATAGTTTAATATAAATCTATATTTATTGTTTAATTGATTCCGTTTATTCCCACACCCTATGTGTTGTGGTTGAGTTTTAGAAACAAGTTGTATTCTTGTTTCAATTATGAAAGGGCTTCTTTGAGCCGATTAGTGTATATATAGCTTATTTTGCTATGCACATTTTAATCGACTTGAAGAAGTCCTTTTTGTGTTGTCTTCGAGTTAGGAATCACTTATACATAAACTTTTAGGACTAAAAGTATGCTAAATGAGAAAACACATATTTTGTGCTTTTTGTTTAATTTAGAGGGGAGATTATATGAATTTTTACAGAGCATAGCATAAAAAAATATGGATAAACGCACATATTTCGTGCTTTTTATTTAGAAAAGAGGATATTTATGATGAAATATGAACATGCAATTACTTTAGATAAGCCAACATTATCAATAGGGGAAATCATTTAAAACTTTCAAAAGAAAAATTAATTAACACGTTAAATGTTATGAACTTACTATCTATAAAATCAAACCTTTATATTATTGTAAATCCCAAAATTTAACTATTAGGTAAGGTAATAAGAATCAATTCATACTGGCATTCGAAAGAGAAGAACAAGGGAATCTAAATATGTAAAGTACTTGTTGCAATGCTAAAAGCACAAGGAATTAGAATATGAAACTTGAGAGGAGTTATATAATATGATTACAGTTAATCGAGGATACATGTATGATCCAGATGATAATGAAGTCTTAATTACCGAAATTTATTATGAAGCTGCTACAGATACTAAACTAGGAAGTAAAATGAATAACTTATCTTACTCATCCATTCCTAATGAGATTAAAGAAAAAATAGAAGCAACTGCTTCATTATCCTATGTGGAAAGCATTGAGATGTCTCAGCCATTAGCTGTCGTATATCAAAATGAAATTAACATGTATGGAAAACCAGAAAAATTATACTTTGAGTATACAAACATTTAAAAAGAAAAAAGACATTGAACAGTTGGTTTCAATGTCTTTTTTCCTTTTAAACTATAGAGAAACAAATGGTTAAGGCTTTGTTTGGCATCCTATAGTGTTTTAGGTGTGTTATACTTATATTTATAAATTATAATATTCCGTAGAATGTTAGGTTTGTTTGCTACTATTCGATATATATAACTGGAGGGAAAATTATGGTTTTTTTTAAAAAGGCAGTATGTGGTGTTTGTGATATAAAGGTTGGTTTAAATCGTTATAAAATACTAAAATCTGACGCATGGCTATGCCCAGATTGCTTTCATAAAGCAGGTGGCTTGGGTGTTGTAAGTGTAAGTACGGACACTATCGAAGAATTGAAAGCTACAATCGATGCAAAGGTAGCAAAACTTGCTGAGGATCCATTGTCATGCGCTGAAGGAATGTATCAATTCTGTATAGATAATACATTCGGTTCTGGCTTTAATGAAAAGTGGGGTGTAAAACACTTCAAGGTATTAGAAGATAACTTGATGAATGGCGAAAAAATTCATATGACTTATATCGGAATGCACGATTATCAATCTACAACAAAGCATGATGGTTATTATGCCTACGCCATAAGTAATAAACGCATTATGTTCGGACAAAAAACAATGACTGGGGAAAAATTCAAAGCAGTAGATCATGAAAAGATAAATGATATATCTTTTGAAATAGGGATGTGGTTAGGCTTTCTAACAATTGATACTCCGCAAGAAAAGATCAAAGTTGCGTTAGATAAAGATTCAGCAAAATCCATTAATAATCATATCCATCAAGTTCTAGATGCTTTAAAAAGCAAACCTACTGAAGCTCAACCACAAGCAGTATCTGCTCCAATATCAACAGCAGACGAATTAAAGAAATTCAAAGAGCTGTGCGATATGGGTGTTATTACAGAAGATGAGTTTAACGCCAAAAAGAAGCAGTTACTTGGTATATAAATACAAAATAAACAAGGCAAGTATATTAGAGGGAAAAAGACATTAAACGTATTTGTTCAATGTCTTTTTTATTACACTGCAGAGAAGCATGTATAATAAATATTGTAAATGAAATAGAAACTGCATCCTATACGAATTATTGACTAACCTAGAGTTTCTTTTTAGATGACAGTTTATTTAATTTTTAGCGATAAAAGCCAATAATTTAAAATTGAGACATCCTATTTCTTATAATCTGACTAATAATTTTTGTTACCTAGGACAAGGATACCAAGGTGCTGAGGAGGTACTAAGAAAAGTACGAATTTTCCCAAAGTCATCATAAATATTGCGTGGAATAGTCCAAGTGTGCGTGACAGTATAGTTCTTTAACCTACAATCAGGTGATACAATATCCCGCCATTCAGTAAGGAACCCTCCATCTTTGGTTAAATAAAGAATCTTAAAAACCGGATTCCACACTACTTCCCCCAAGAGGGTCCTGTTGTTATTTAGGATGTATGAAAAACTAACTTGACTACTCTTATCAGAATTTAGCATAACTGTACCAGTAACGTTAGATATAGACATAAAAACATCGCTTTTATCTCCAGTACTACTGTTGAATACAATCCAGCCTGGGGCAAAGTATATTTTAGTTAAGCGGATATTATCCAATTCAGCAATTTTTAAGACTGTGTCTTTTGGTTCAAATCCCATAAAATATCCCCTCTCATCCAAAAATATATTCATTGTATGAATGTATTTTTGTCCTAGTAAATTGGATTTAACTATTTTTAAAAATTAGGCAGTATTACTACTTTACTTAAATCTAGAATACATAAGTTGTCATGAACGAATTATTATTTTGAAGGAGATGAAATATTAATGCATATAGTTCCGTGTTGTCATCTACAGGTATATACATCATTTACACCAAATCCTATGCAGTATATTCCATATGGGTCATGGAATACTTTTGTACAGCTCAACCCACAACCACTACCTCCTGGTACTTTTGTAGAACTCAATCCACAGCCACTACCTCCAAGATATCATTATTAAAAACAAAGGCTTTCTAAAAAACTTAAATTGCGGAGTACATCTAAAGACCACTGGAAAGGTAATCTTTAGATGTATTTACATACAGAACATTGCTTCATATACAACTACAGAGGAACAAAGCATTCTATTACAAGTAACCCCTAATTTAACTTTCACTTACCTTTGGACTTTCGTCCTTCATAAAGTTAAGGAATAAGGTATCAGTGATGATGGGTTCTAACAAGACTTCAAGAAGGTTTACAAATGTTATTAAGCATTGAAGGACGTTGAGAAATAAGGGCACAATATGAAAATAAATATGTAATAGTAAGGAGAAGAGAAGCGCATATATAATATACTTAAACGTCAATATAATTCTATTTTCCAAGGGGTGATTTGGATTAACGAGGAAGTACAAAGAGAGCTAAACCTATTAGTACAAAAAATTTGTGAGACCGTGTCTTCTATCCAAAAAATTATCCTTTTTGGCTCTCATGCTTATGGTACACCAAATAAAGATAGTGATTTTGATCTTTGTATTATTGTGGATGGTGTAGGAACAAGAAAAAGAGAAGTGATTAATCTTATCAATTGGGGTATTTACGATGTGATGGAAACACCAGTTGATATTTTAGTATATGGACCTGAAGAGTTTCAAGAACGTGCTAACCGTAATGTAACCATGGAATACAAAATTGCACTAGGGGGGCAAGTTTTATATGAAAAATACTGAGGATCTAGAAGAGTTGCTATTCATTGCAAAATCTATTTTAGATTCTGCTAGGTACTTAACTCACATGAAACCTTTCCCTGCCTCAGTTATTTGTTACCATAGTCAACAATGTGTTGGGAAACCTCTAAAAGGATTTCTTACACTAAACATTAGAACAGCCCCTAAAACTCATAACCTTTTAATGCTGCACAAATTTTGTCTTAAATTAGATGAGGAGTTCTCATTGATTTTAGAACAATACGTGCAGCTGAATGGTTATGTTACAAACATTCGTTATCCGTATTTTGAAGCACTTACTGTCCAAGATGGATTAATGGCTCAACATGCTCAAAAAGTAATGAGTTTCTATAATGAAAAATTAAACAAGCTAAATATACATGAAATTGTGATTGATTAAAAATAGAGGATATGTATAAGAGAGGGTTCCTATAGCAAGGGACTCTCTTTTTCTATGTAAAAAAGAAGGGGCAAGTTATATAATGATGAATACTTATAGAGAAATTAAAGAGGAAATGAAAAAAGTCAATTTATCTCAAGATTGTTGTTTTGTAGGTTAAAGTGGGGAAAAGATAGTCCGTTGTCACTATTATGTAATACAATTGCTGAGATTCTGCTAGAGAACCGTACAAAACCTATTGATATCTTGGCTTCCTAGGTTGGAGTAGAAACACTTCTATGATTGCTGATATCTCACTGACATTACAAAATATCTAGGCTAATACAGATATATAAGCAGCTAATCGCTTGTTTATACACTTCTAAACCTCTCGTGATAACAGTAATTAAGAGCCTTGCCTAATAAGACAAACAATGAATGTATTTCGCATTTGCTGCGCCAAGATACGTCTATTCAACCCTTCACGTTTTAATTCAAGTCGAATCATCTTTTGTATTGCAACCTCAGACAAAGCCTTTGGCGCATCTTTTTCGTAAACTCAACGATATGTTCCCTGATTAAAATTAAATGCTATAAACAAAGGATTATCTGTATACCGTCTAAGCCTTACATGTTCAGGAATAGTTATATAGTATTTGTAAAGATGCTTTGTATCTTCCTTGGTTAAGGAAACAGACCAAGTTACACCATTTTCTCCTGGAACAATTAAAGAGCAAGCTGTATATGGCTCATATTAGGCGATACAAGCTCTTGTAAGGACAACCCATAGTTTACTACTAAATCTATTATAAAAGCGTTTCTATCCATAATAAGAGGGCGGTATTTAACTTGTCTTTCTGTTAATCCTTTTGTTGAAAGTATAGTTTGTTTTAATAGTTTTTTTTCTGCTTCGATTATAAAATCCTTATTACTTAGTGATTGATCAGGAATTAAGGAGAGGTGAAAATCATCTACTGAAGTATAAACATGTTCAATTTATTTAAGAACCGTCATATTCTGTGCCTTATTTTCTAGCTCATAGAAATACTCCTAATAATTTTCTTTAGGTAGTTCACTCCATGATTTGATATGTAGGAGTTTCTCATTTACTCTTAGTCACTTATAAAAACCTTTAATATCGTAATTATAACGTTCAACCCTAGATTGTTTATGTCCATTTTCTGCTAAATAAGCAGAAAATGCTACTCCTAAACTAATACCCTTGTTCTTTATAATTACCTAAATTCTTATCATATATTATAACAAAAAATAAGTGAAAGACCTGCTACCGCCCTTTGCTGCGCTCGGTTGCTGGCATATAAAAAAGGAAAACGGACAAACAACCCTTTTCCTTTTTTATATGTTGTTTTTTATTTTCAATGACAAAAAGACAAATCTAGTCCTAATAAGGATTCATAGATTTGTCCTTTTACATGGGAGTAATGATATGTTTAATTACCATTATTATAACGATTTTTACAAATATTTTCAATTAGGTCTGACATCTTA
>NZ_WEII01000099.1:0-13545 GCF_009183805.1 Bacillus sp. B2-WWTP-C-10-Post-4
CTATACACCAGTTAACACTATATAAATAGTATTAACTATCTTAATTGAATATTAGTAATAGTAAGTATAAACATTATCAATTTACTACATCTTACATTTATGTAAAAATAAATACATGTTAAGCTTTTTCAAAATCTTTCCCCTAATAAAGATTTGAAGTAGCATTTCATGATTCTCCTTACTGTTAATATGCCTTGAAAAAGAACCCTATAGGGTTCTTTTTCTTCTCATTATAACCTCAGTAAGTCCATGCAAAAAGGACTGCTAATTATTTGCAGCCCTTTTACACGTTAATATACACTTGTATTACATGCTTAAAACTTTATTGTATTAGGTATTTATACCAACTAAACATGCCATTATCATTTAGATATATAACACTTCAAAGTTTAGAAGTATACAATAACAAATCTTTCCCAGCTTCCAACTACATAACTAGTAGCTGTTAATTCTCTACCACCATTTGCTGATATATATCTACCATTACTTAGTGCTTGTAATACATATATCCTATTGTCTCCACCATTATATAAGATAAACTTTTCCCATGCACCAATTGATGTACGATCTGCTACTACTCTACCATTTGGCTCAAACGAAACATACTTCCCATTACTTTTAGCTTTTAAAGCGTACGTATATAATTCCCCAGTCGGAATTAATTCGAATTTCTCCCATGCATTACGATTTGCTATTACATTTCCCGAAGGCTCAGCCGAAACATATTGTAAATTTGCTGCCTGTATAGCAACTGTCCAACTTCCATTTTACTTTAAAGGTTTAAACAATTGTGACCACATTTGTTTAAACCTCCACAGTTTTTTCTAAACTATTCTCTAAAAATCTTATTTTTCGTTGTAAATAAACCTGATTGGTACTCTTTATGCAAAAGAAAAGATGGAACCTTTAATTCAACTCCACCTTTTTTCGAAATAAAAAGCATCTAATTCTATTTGAATTAGATGCTTATATTTAGTCCTTAAACCTAATATTCTAAACTATTTACGCGTTTGTAAATCTTTTTTTATTACATCCCAGAGTGAATTATCTTGACGCATCGGTTTACCCTCTTCATCCCATTTTATTTTTTCTGTTCCCAATTCATAATTCATCCCTGTCCATGTGTCTTCACGGAATGCATAGAATGATTTATGCCATCCTTTTTGGTTAAAGATAGAAATAA
Organism: Bacillus sp. B2-WWTP-C-10-Post-4; assembly: GCF_009183805.1. Classification (NCBI taxonomy): domain Bacteria; kingdom Bacillati; phylum Bacillota; class Bacilli; order Caryophanales; family Bacillaceae; genus Bacillus; species Bacillus sp. B2-WWTP-C-10-Post-4. The sequence continues at coordinate 1,184 of NZ_WEII01000099.1, forward strand.
GATCTTGCATGTATTGGGTAGCACCTGGAACAGTACGGTTAATTCCAAACTCCTCTGCAATAATTCGATTAGATGGTACATGATTTTTCTTAGACCATTGTTGAATTGGCTTCAAAAACTTCTCTAATCCCTGTCTATTCCACATTACAGGTTTCTCTAAATCCCCTACTTTTACTAATCCTGGATATTGATATTCCTTGTTTTGTTTTTCACCTTGGCTCGTTAATTCATATGGTTCATACATATGAAATGCGTATAGTGTTTTTTTATCCTCTACTGGTTTTAAATATTTAAAGGCCCATGGAGTAGCATATAAACCTGAATCTAAAATAATCGGTGTTTCTTTGTCCACTTCACGAATGGAGTTAATCACCTTTTCATAAAATCTGTTTAAATCAGCTGTCGTTCCTTTTACTTTTGCATACCATTTCTCGTAATCTTCCGTCCAAAAATCATTATATCTATTATTTTTAGCTGTTTCTGGATGTGGTTCATTTATAATATTATAACCAACCACCGCGGGGTGATCTTTTAGTTCCAGAGCGAGGTCCTTCCAAAATTGACTTGCTTGTTCTTGATACTTCTCTTCTTCCCATATTCTGTCGTCATTCTTATTATTATTAAATTGGCGCCATCGATCACCAGGTAAGGATAACATTGTAAGAACGACTTTCATTCCTTGTGATTGTGCGGCATCTAAATCCGCCTTTAATTTTTTTAGATCTTCCTTTACTAATCCCCGATAGTTATCTGCATTACCTATCAGAAAATCCTTTCCAGAAGTATCTGGTTTATCCTCAAATAGAAAATCTTTATCTTTTGCCCATTTATCAGGTGCTAAACGTACATATTCAATATTAGCTTCTTTTGCACTTTTATAGTTTTCAGGTAATGACGTACTATTCATGAAATTAGTACCCTTTCTTTTCGAATCCCAAAAACTAATTTTTGAATCGCCCTTGTGGTATGTATCAGCTCTTACATTCATTTCCTGTACTCCAAAACTCATCATGCCTAATAACGCAACAATTGGCAAAACTTTTTTCACAACTTTTCCTTCTTTCTCTTTATATTTAACACACATAACATACCTTTGTTTTGTTACAGGAATATGGCAATTTTCCAAAAATACCTTTTAAATTTATACATTGGTAGTTCATTCATAAAAAAAGAAAGAGATAATTAGAACGTTGCTTCATTTTAAAAGAAACAAAAAAGGAATCCTTTACGGATTCCTTTTTGCAATGCACTCTTTTTCAAATGGTACATTTTGCACCTACTTTTAGTATAACTTATAATTCCTATAAAATAAATAAGATTAACTGAAATTTACTTCAAATTGTGATAAAAAACATAATTAAGAAGCGCAGATAACTAAATATCATCCCTTTATTAAATAAAAAAGATTAAATAATTCCCCCTCCAAACTAGGACCCCTTTACACTTTTTACAAATATTGTTATAATTAGATAAACTAAAGCATTATCCCATTAACAAAGGGACTCCATAATTGGAGTCCTTTTGTTAATTAGCTATTAAAAATGATAGCATGTGATTATTGTATAATTTCTTCCTTTTTTAGATCTGCATATTCTTCTACGAAATCCCATAAACCTTGCTTTTCGAAGTAAGAAATACTTTTTTCACTTCTTCTAGGAGTTTAATTGCTTCATCTTCATTAAGAGAACGTAAAATATTGAAATGATATACATACTCTTCATTTCCTAATTCCATACAAACTGCTAATCCTTTTTCAATAAGTTCTTTTACAATATTTGTTTTTCTTAGCTTATAGTGTTCACGCGCTTGTAAGAACACTGCTTTAAAATGGGCAATATTCTTCTCTGTGACTTCTGATAAATGACGAATTGCTAATTTAGATAAATTTTGAGTTGCATATAATAGTCCTAGATTATGCCTTACTATTAAAATCAATTTTTCTTCATTATGTTTTTGCAAAAGGTCAATGGAACGATTGAAATGTTCTTCCGCTTTTTCAAATTGCTTTAAGAATATACGAGCTGTCCCTAATGCGGTTTCACAAGAAGCAACTTTCACCTCATATCCCATTAGCCCTAAATACAAGGAATATAGATACTTATTTTACTTTCAAAGGCTGAAACCTTGCTGCATAACTACTGAAAATAAAATGAAAAGACGTTCAAATCCATATGGATAGATCGTCTTTTCACTTTATTTCATACATATACTGATTTTTCACTTATTCATTTTGTATTGTACTTAAAAAACCAATAAATTCATCTTCATTTACAGGTTTACTGTAGTAATAGCCCTGAATTAGATAACATGCATTACGTTGTAACACTGTTAATTGTTCCTTCGTTTCTACCCCTTCTGCTATCACTTTCATGTTTAAAGTATGAGCAAGTGAAATAATGGTTTGTATAATTTCATCTCCATCAGTAGAAGTTCCAATCCTATTAACAAATTCTCTTGGAATTTTCAAAGTATCAATTGGATAAAGAGGCAGATACGCTAATGAAGAATAACCTGTACCAAAATCGTCAATTGATAAATGTACACCATATGATTTTAATGCTTTTAACTTCGATAAGGTTTCCTTTTCATCTACCATTGCTATTCGCTCTGTTAATTCCAAATCAATCGAATTAGCAGGTACTCCTATCTCTTCTATGGTAGATATAATGGTTTGAACAAAATCTTTCTGTTCAAACTCTATAGCTGATAAATTTATCCCCATCTTTAGATTTGAAAAGCCCGCAGAATGCCATTCTTTCAGTTGTTGACACGCTTTCTGTAACGTCCACTTCCCAATTGAAATAATCTGCGCCGTTTCTTCTGCGATAGGTATAAACTCAAAAGGAGAAATCAGCCCAAGCTCTGGATGTTGCCAACGTATTAAAGCCTCTGCACCAATAACCTTACCTGCCTTACTATCAATTTGTGGTTGATACAATAAAAACAACTCATTATTTTCAATTGCATTTGGTAAATCCTGTTCTAATCGTAATCGACGAGTTACTTTTTGAGATAATGTCTCGTCATACATACAAACAGCATTGTTACCTTTTTCCTTTGCGCTATACATAGCGATATCAGCGTGTTGTAAAAGTGTAGTAGTATTTATTCCTCCAAATGGATACACTGCTATTCCTATACTAAGAGATAAGTAAAAACTATGCTGATTTACTACAAATGGTTCTTCAGTTATACGAAATAGAGTTTTACACAAATCCAATAGCTGTTGCTCTGTTTGGTTATGGACAATGATCGCAAACTCATCACCACCTATTCTTGCTAGAGGAATAGTCGGTGACAGACATGTCCTAAAACGTTTGGCAACTTCTTTTAAAACCTTGTCACCAATCGAATGACCCAATGTATCATTAATAGTCTTAAAGCGATTTAAATCAATATACAGGAGCCCAAACTTATCCTGTGTTTTTTGTGCACGCTTAATAGATCTATCTAATTCTTGTTGGAAGAATATACGATTTCCAATCTCCGTCACCGTATCATGGAATGCAAGGTAATTTATCTCTTCCTGTTGTTGTTTCATCCTTGTTATGTCTTTTACCATTACATAGCTCCCAAAGGTTTGTCCTTCTATCATAATAGGAACTATAGTGACATACCAAAAGAGTATATCCTTCTCATTGTTATTTTTCACACGTAACTGTAGTGAAGATGAACTACATCGTTTCCCTTTCTTTATAGCTGCTTCCAATTCAGATTTATCTTCATCTAAAAAAATAGAGAAGCACTCTTTCCCTATCAATGCAGCACTTTCTTTTCCTAATAACATACTTCCAGCCTGGTTTATATTTAATACGATACCGTTTGAATCAATCGTTAAAATAGGATCCGGATGATACTCATATAATGACTTAAATCTCTCTTGATTTTTTACTAAATCATTAGATTTATTTATTAAATCCCTTGTTCTTTGAGATACTGTTTGTTCTAATTGATTATTAAACACTTTTAATGTTTTAGTTAACTCTTTGTTTTGCATTCGTACGATTGTATGACGAATCAGTACAAATACAAAAGCAATACAATTTCCCGTAATTAATGTAGCTGAAGAAGTTTGCTCTTTCAAAGTAAAGCCAATTAAGACTGCAACTGCAAGATAAGGGAATATACCAAGAAGTTTCTCTCCAAATGTCGGATTAATAATAAAATAATTTCTTTTAGAAGAAGTATTCTTTGGGATTGTAGCAGCAATAGCGATAAATAATAGGAAAACTCTATACAAACACCTTAAAAATATAACTGAACGCTCTGACAAATCACCTTGTAAGTAAAAATACAAATAGTCCGTAATAGCCAATCCAGTTAATACTAGGATAAAAATAAACAATTTACTTTTTGCATTGAAAATAGCAGGTCGAAAGATCAGTGTAACTCCAAGTAATAGAAGCAATAAATCTATAATCGGAAAAATAAATGAGAGAAAAACATCTCCAATTGATAAGAATAAAATATTTGCAGATGGTTTATTAAATAGGTACCACTCTAATGTAAAAATAGCAGTAACAACAATGCATAAATCACAAAGTAAATACGCTTTCTCCCATTTGTTACATTCCATCATAATTTTATAAAAGAACGCAAAAAGAAAGAAGAATAAGAAAAACAGTAGAAATACATCAGAAATATTAAAATTTTGTATTGGTAATTCTACATTAAGTACTTGAAAAGCGGATATGAAATTCCCTATCAAAAAACACCCTATTGCAATAGTAATGCAAACCCAGAATACTCCTAACTTAATTTTTTGGAATAATATAGAATACAGTAATGAGATAAATACAGTAGTTTCAACGACTAAAGATGATAGTCGGATATTAAAATCTGATACGAAATAATGATTCGGAAAAACAAATAAAAATATAAAGCAAAAGCTTATATAAGTTATTAAAGCCAATATCAATACATAAAATTGCACATATACATGTTTACGCAATGGATTCACCTTCTTGATTTTTCTATACTTTTATTAAAAAATGGCTTGATGGTGGCACAAGTCCTACTAATTAAAATGTGTGCTACCTATTATCCATATTATGACCTTTTTAAAAGATTTCTTTCTACACACAACAATCTTATTAACTTTTTGTAGATGTTTACAATTATCAATACTGAGGATTCTAAAAAGGATAAGCTGAAAAATGTAATTTTTCAAGTATTTGAGCATCGTAAATTTGGCGGGTACAACTTATCTACTCTTTACATATGAGATAGAATCTACTCCTCTATTGGATTATAGTTGCTATCTGTCACACTTAAAAAGGAATGAAAATATACTATCATTAAAATAGAAATTCAAATTAGTTTACGAAACCAACTGTAACTATTATAGTTACACAAAAAGTTGATGTCAATTTCATATCCTCCCTTTTTAACGGACAAAAGACATGACCTATTGAACAAAAATGTGATGTTTATAAAAAGGGCGGTAAAGTTTTATCTCCTTACTCAAAGAATTATAAATGATTTAGAATTAGATGAAATTGAAGCTAATATTGCATCTCCCTAAAAAGAATGTTACTCTAAAAATAGAATTATGAAAGGAATGATGGATGAATAATGATTAACTAATTTATATTTTAAGTTGAATTTTATAACTTCAAACTACAAAATATAGGGTTAGTCTATCCATTTTTAAAATTCAGTTCATACTTTATTTGTCATGATTCAAATGATTAATAAGTACTTATTAAGTATAGACGAAAGACTAATCCTTCCGATTACAAATTGGGGGATTTTTTTATTCCCGTTTGTCTTAGTTGAAACTTACTAATTGTTAAATGTACTTCACAAATAAAGGAGCGAGAAAAATGAGTACTTCAGATACTATTGTTACACATGTAATGCTCTATATAAGTCGTTAATATCCATCAAACTTATATAGAGGAATTAAAAAATGGATGGATGTTCCGACTTTATATGAAACGTTTCGATATATAAAGGAGGAATTATTGTGTCAATGATAAAGGTCCAAGACTTAACTTTTTCATACCCAGGTAGCTTTGATAATATTTTTGAAAGTGTAAACTTCCAAATAGATACGGATTGGAAGCTAGGATTTATTGGTAGAAACGGACGAGGTAAAACGACATTCTTTAATTTATTGTTAGGGAATTATGAGTATAGCGGGAAAATCCTTGCTTCAGTAGAATTCAATTACTTCCCCTACTCTGTTTCAGATAAGAACAAATTCACTCATGAAATCCTTGAAGAAATTTGTCCCCAAGCTGCAGATTGGGAACTTCTACGTGAGATATCCTATTTAAATGTTGATGCTGAGGTCATGTACAGACCATTTAAAACATTATCAAATGGGGAACAAACAAAAGTGTTGCTTGCTGCACTGTTTTTAAATGCGGGTCAATTTCTATTAATTGATGAACCAACAAATCACTTAGATACAGATGCACGAAAGATAGTCTCCGATTATCTAAGGAAGAAAAAAGGATTTATTTTAATTTCACATGACAGAATCTTTTTAGATGGGTGCGTTGACCATATCCTATCTATTAATAGAGCAAATATTGAAGTTCAAAGTGGTAACTATTCTTCTTGGAAGTTAAATTTTGATAGACAGCAAGAACACGAGAAGGCTACAAATGAGCGTCTACAAAAAGACATAGGGCGATTAAAACAGTCTTCCAAACGTTCAGCAAGTTGGTCTCATGACGTGGAAGCTTCAAAAAATGGAACGAGGAATTCAGGCTCTAAGTTGGATAAGGGATTTGTAGGACATAAAGCAGCCAAGATGATGAAAAGAGCAAAAAACCTTGAATCAAGGCAACAAAAAGCTATTGAGGAAAAATCAAAATTACTAAAAAATGTGGAAAAAACTGAGTCATTAAAATTGGAACAATTGCAATTTAAATCAAATGAATTGGTTACTTTAGTTGACGTATCCGTTAAGTACAATGATCAAATTGTGAATGAGCCGATTAGCTTCATAGTTGAACAAGGTGACCGAATTGTACTTGATGGAACGAATGGGAGCGGAAAAAGTAGTATCCTAAAACTAATTCTAGGACATCCGATACAGCATACAGGCTTAGTTACTTTAGGTACAGGACTCATCATTTCCTATGTCCAACAAGATACTTCTCATTTGAAGGGATCGCTATCAGGCTTTATTGAAGAGCACAAGATTGATGAAACCTTATTTAAGTCCATCCTAAGTAAGATGGACTTTGACCGAATTCAATTTGAAAAAGATATATCTCATTATTCTGGTGGACAAAAGAAAAAACTGCTTATCGCTAAAAGTTTATGTGAAAAAGCTCATATATATATATGGGACGAACCACTAAATTTTATAGATATCTATTCCCGTATGCAGATTGAAGAACTTATTCAACAATTTAATCCCACAATGGTTATTGTTGAGCATGATAAAATATTTCAACAAACAGTTGCAACGAAAACTATATCTATGTAGCTCAAAACGAATACTTGAAAATATAATCATTAACTTGAGTCTTTGAATTATAAAAACTTTAATGAATTGATAAAAAAAGCCTAATTTCTCTACAATACATTGAGAAATTAGGCTTTAAATAGTAATAATAGAATTCATAAACACTGAATAATTTACACATTAGGTTTATCTGTTAATGCAGTAACAATCCTGTCCACTAAGTTTTCTGGCATCCATTCATGATTTGTATCATTCGTTTCATTTGGTCCTAAAAAATCAATAAACTTTTTAAACTTTGGAAATAAAACAATAGAAGTGATCCAATGTATTGTATGATTTATGGAGAAGAAATGAAAAACTCCTTGCTTTTCACCCTCCTGTAATATTTCTTTTAACTGTTCAAAATTACCTATAAAATATGGTTGCTATTTTAAATGCCATTCACGCTTAAATATAGGAGTCTTCTTGGCTAAAATGATAAAAATAAGCACATCTTGTTATAAAAACAGATGTGCTTATTTTTTAATTTCTATGCATTTTTACGTTTTAAGAAAATCACTCCACCAACAATTAACAGTAATGCTCCTGTGGCCATAGAGATCCAACTTGTAAGATTAGTACCTGTTTGCGGTAACCATCCAATTTTAGATTGAATTTCTTTCTTAAGTTGTGGTTGTTCTTTTACTTGCTCGTTAGGTTGCTCTGGTGTTGGCGTATTTTTACCTGAATTTGGCTGTTCTGGTTTTGGTTGTTCCGATTTTCCCTCTTTAAATTTCACTGTTTGTCCCTTATCTTCAATTTCAGCGTGAATAGCTACTAATATATTATCTTGATACAGTTCTTCAAATACTACTACTTCTTTACCTTGTAATACAGAAGCATTAAATGTGAAATCTAGTGTGATAGAACCATTTTTCTCTTTAGCAGTAAACTTAGATTCTACTGTTACTTCTTTACCATCAACTAATAATGGCTTGTTTGTTGCTTTATCCACTAGTTTACCTTTTACTACGTACTCTTTACCCACGATTAAGTCTTTGTATTCCACTTTATCTTGGATTGTTACAGTTTTAGAAGCGTCTAACTCTTTAGAACCATCAGCTTTATTTGTAGCTGTCGTTTTAATAGAAGGCTCTACAAATCGAACTGTTTGACCTACATCGTTAATATCAGCGTGAGTTACAATTACTTGCCCTTCATGTAATAAGTCTTCGAACACAACTACTTCTCTTCCTTGCTGTTCAGCACCAACAAAAGTAAAGTCTAATGTTACAAAACCGTTCTTTTCTTTTGCAGTAAATTTAGTCTCAGCTGTTACTTCTTTACCATCAATTAGTAATGGTTTGTTAATAGCTTTGTTCATTAATTTTCCTTTTACAGTGTACTCTTTACCTACAACTAAGTTAGTGTACTCCACTTTATCCTGGATTGTGATAGAATCCTTTGAATGAATCTCTTTTCCACCATCAGCTTTGTTTGTAGCAGTTGTTTTTACTGATGGCTTAACGAACTTAACTGTTTGATCTTTATCATTGATATCAGCATGTGTCGTAACAACTTTTCCGTCTTTCAGTAACTCTTCAAATACTACTACTTCTTTTTCTTCTAAACCAGTTGCATCAAATGTGAAGTCTAATGTAATAGAACCATTTGCTTCTTTTGGTGTAAACTTCGTTTCAGCTGTTACTTCTTTACCATTTACAACGAATGGTTTATTAGTCTTTTTATCCATTAATTTACCTTTTAAAGTGTACTCTTTACCTACTTGTAGGTCTTTGAATTCCACTTTATCTTGGATTGTTACAGACTTAGAAGTGTGCATTTCTTTTGTACCATCTTTTTTATCAGATGCTGTTGTTTTAATTGAAGGAATCTTCTCATCTTTGACAACGTGTTTAATGATTTGACCATTCTCTTTAATTTCAAAAGAAAACGTTTCTTCATTTAATACATAACCGTTTGGTGCAACAGTTTCTTTATATGTGTATTTTCCAAATGGTAACTTTTCAAATTTAGCGATTCCTTTATCGTCTGTTTTTCCTTTTACTACTTCTTTTCCTGCTTCGTTATAAATCGTAAATTCTGCATTTGGAAGCTTGTTATTTCCATCAGCTACATCTACCTTTGTAATTTCTAGATCACCTTTGATAAGATGATTAACTGCCAATAACTCAATAACCTTTCCATGTTCCTTTATTTCGAACATAATCGGTTCTTTAACAAGAACGTAACCATTTGGAGAAGCCTTTTCTACAAATGAATATTTACCATACGCTAAATCTTTGACGTTAATCTCACCATTTTTATCTGTCTTATATTCCCCAACTACTTTTCCACTTGCATCTTTTAGCTCGAATGCTGCACCTTCTAATTTTTTACTAATATCTTCATTATCTACTTTTAGTAATTTTACACTACCTTTCACTTCGGTATTTTCCACTGTAAAAGTAAGTGTTTTATTGTGCTCTTTAATTTCAAAAGGATACTTTGTTTTATTTCCAATATATCCATTAGGTGTTTTTGTCTCTAAGAAATAATATTTACCATACGTAAGATCTTCAACGTTTGCAATTCCATTTTCTTTTGTTACTACTTTTTTCACTTCTTTTCCATCTTCAGTGAAGACTGTGAATTCAACATTTGGTAAAATCTTTCCTGAATCACTAAGCTTTTTAATTTCGATGTTACCTTTTACTTTGTTATTTACTATTTGGACAGCTCCTGTTTCCCCTGTCTTAACTTCAATAGTTTGTGGTTTATCATCTGAAACATAGCCTGTTGGTGCTTTAATTTCTTTTAATGTGTAAGTACCAATTGGTAAGTTGTTTAATTCTGCCATACCATCAGCACCAGTCGTGATTTTTCCGACTGATTCATTATTTGCATTAAAGACCTCAAATACTGCACCAGCTAAAACTTCTCCATTTTCTCCAACCTTTTTAATTTTTAAAGAACCAGCTGCTTCCCAATTTACTGCAAGATCACTACTAAGCTTTTCTTCATTTCTCTCTAATAGTACTGTAGCATTCTGAACAGTATCCGTACCACGATAAGCAATTGCTTGAACTTTAGTTAAATTAGCAGCAACACTTAAATTAAATTCACCCGTTTTTGTATTCTTAGGAATTTGGATACGAAATTTTTCTCCAACTGAAAGCTGATCTTTCACTTCTCCATTTTCACTAACAATTCTAACTCCATTAGGTGCATTTTTCGCTACTACTTTATAAGAACCACCCTTAGCATTTGTTTGTACTGTATATAGATTCGTTTCGAAGAATTCACCCTTTAATTCTGCTTTTTGTTTTTCAGCTGGGATAACATTCATATAAATATCTTGCGTATCCCCACTATTATTAGCAGCATTGATAATTGTCTTAGCTGCTTTTTCAACATTTTTATTCTCATGTTTTAATTCATTTACATCGAGTTGACCTAATGCATTCCAAACCGCAAGTTGCGTTGCATAATGCGCTTCATTTTTATTAGCTACTCCCAGCTGTTCAGCACTTTTTTGTGGGAAACCATTTAATAAGACTCTATATACTACATTATCTGTTTTCCCCATTTCAGGAAGATCTTCACCATTTGGTGATTTTAATCCAAGGGTTAAGCAATAAGCAATTTGACCACTTGAATTTTTAATCATTTCAGTGCGAATGTACTTACCTAGACTATTACTATAACTCCAGTCCATTGAATATTTCTCATGCGTCATAACCTCTGCACTAGCCCTAGGTAAAAATACATTAAGGAATAATGCCAGTACTGATAATAATGTAAAAACTCTTATAATGACTCTCTTACCCAATTTTGTAACCTCCCTAGAATAAATTAATCCGAGTATATATCGCAATATCTAAAACATTCACGATCGACCCAATTATCATTATAAAACAATAAATTACAAATATTAAATAATTTTAATAAAATAGTCAAAAAATTTACACATTTTATTATTTATCAAGTTTTTTAACGAATTTACTATATACAAATTCTAAAACACGCCTACAATTTAAAAGACAAATATGTATGTTAAATATATAAATAGCAATTCCTTTACTCCAGTTATTAAGCTTTCCCCTATTTAAAATAGCCTTTTCATTTTCTTGTTAACCTGAGTAATTTATACACCTCTTTTAATCTATTACACTCCTCCATTTAAATATAAAGGTGACTTCTCGTTCAAATAATAAAGTGAAACTTTAATCCGTCCGATTCCCACCTAACTTCTTTGCTTTCATTGAATTTTTGGGCGGGAGTCTTACTGCCCAAAAATAACGGGATATATTATGCAATATTGCATTTGATAATCATTTTTATTGTAACTATAATGATTACAGGATTACTATTAATCCAATATTCTACATGGAGGTTTTATTATGTTTAAAAAAATTATTGTATCTTCTATGGCGCTTACTATGTTCGGTGGAGCTGCAACTATGCTAGAGGCACCTACTGCTCAAGCAGCTTCTTATAACTCAACGTCATCCTCTTACTTTGATGTCACTCCTGAAGAGGCCGTGGCTTTCTATCAATCTCAAGACTATAAAAAATTAAAAGTATTTTTGGATGACTTTGAAGCTAGAAACCCTTATACTCCAGGTGGAGGCTACGCTCAAGGGAGTGTACGTATGCAAAAATTCAACGATGCTCTTAGAGATGCCAAATTAACAAATGTCTACCAAGAATTTATTAGAATCTCATACTATAATCATTATCCAGAACCAAAATAATAACAACGTATTAAATGTTTATTATTTCTATAACTTAGCCTAATTTTAAATGTATAACCTAAAAATAATTACTAAAAACCACTCATATAAGGGTGGTTTTTCTATTTCCCCATATAATTTAGCGGAATGTTACATCATCTTTATTTTAATATCTTTTATAGTAGACATTCTCTCGTTGACACAATCTAGTAGGTTAGCAA
>NZ_WEII01000009.1:0-88639 GCF_009183805.1 Bacillus sp. B2-WWTP-C-10-Post-4
AGCTAAAATAACAGATACGACAATATTAATAACTTGTCTTGAGAAAAATATAGACCATTTTCCGTGCGTGTTTTTTAATATTGTTGCAACAATATTAAGATTTAAACTCATAAGCATCGCTCCAACCCATGAAGCAAGAACAATTAAAAATGGAATCATGGTTGCTGCAAAGCCATCTGTATTGTTTGTTTTTTCGACAGATGATTGCACAGAATCAATGTTTAATGAACTTACAGCTTTCGTAATGTTTTCTGATAACTTTTGGGCCAATTCTTCTGACGGTATCACTGTACTTAGTTCGTTAGATAGGTTAGATGAAATAAACTTTTGTTTATACGCATATACGTTTTTATTAACTGTTTGCGTAATATCCTTTGCCGCGCCTTCCATAATCTGTTTTGCCAAAGATGAGTTTGCTTGATTGATGAAATAGTTAATCTCTGTAGTATTATTTTCTTTCAATAGGCTTGAGAAATTTGCAGGAATTTGAATAACCATATCTAAGTTCCTGTTATCCATGTCTTTTTGGGCGTGCGTTACCGAGCTATAGCTTTTAACTTTAAAGGGCAGATTTTCCTTCAAGCTTTTTTCAATATCAGTTCCCATTTGATTATCTTCATTAACTAATCCGATTTTTAATTGGTTTACCCGATCAGTAACACCATCGTATGCAGTCATCCACACACAAAAGAAAATTAACAGAAAGGCAAATGCTGTTGCAATTCCAATGAATGTTGGGGGGAATTTAAAGAAATTTTTTAAAATTTTCATTGTCGTACTCCTTGTTGTTTTATTATAGCAAGTACTTACTTGCATCCGGTGTAAAAAAAGACCTAGGGAGTTAGCCCCCTAGAAAATAGTTGGACACTATGTTTTAGAAAAATCTCTTTTGAATTTGAAAATAAATTGTCCCCGAAGCGTGAGTTAGAAAGAAAGTAACCGAAATTCATCCAAATAAAGTTCATCGCCTGAGCTTCCATATCAGTTTCAATAAGCTTTCCCTTTTCTCTCATCTCAATAAAATATGAAACCAAATTATCTTTTAATTGTTTAGGAATTAATGCAATTTTTTCTTTAAGCTCTGGGAACATTTCAGCTTCCTGAAAACTAATCAAAATTAAATCCTTTAACTTTTCTATATATGCAAGATATCCTTCTGCAATAGATAGCAAGTCATCTTCAAGATTCCAAGTCATCTCTCCAGGCATTAATTTATTCAATTCCATATCACGCGATAAAGATTCGACAGCTTTTTCCATAATATTCTTTTTGCTTCCGAAATTCCGAAAGATCGTTACTTCGTTTACGCCCGCTAATTCCGAAATCGAGCGAGTCGTCGTTCCCTTATAGCCATGAGTACGAAATAGTTCTAAAAAAGCCTCAATAATACGTTCTGATGTATTTGTCATTTCATTCACGTTTCATCCAACTTTCACATAATCTTTATCCAAACCCGAATGCAAGTCGTCACTTGCACAAGTAGAATAAACCTTTTTGATTAAAAAGTCAACTTTATAAAAAAAGCCGATTTCTTTATCGTATAGGAAATCGACTTTTGGCTTAATTATTGATTTAGTAATAAAAACACCTTTTTAAAATAACTATGTTTATACTATAGACGTTGATCTTTTTGGAAGTTTAGACGAAAATGATCCTCGTCATTATATACCCCAAATCCATACCCTTGCTCTTTATAAAATTTAATAATTTCAGGAAGGGCTTGTAATGTTTGCGCCTTTTCATGCATTAAAACAACTTCTACTTCTTCTGTTGTCTGTTTCTTTACATTATCGATAATCTGAGTTGGATTATTCCAATCATTTGAGTCTATTGTCCAATCCCAAACTTTTATTGCTGCTTCTACAATTTGGTTACGAATTTCCTCACCCTTTAATCCTGGTGCAGATCCATATGGCGGACGAACTAATTTAGGAGTTGTACCCGTAATATTATGGATAAGAGCTAACGTTTCTTTCATCTCCGTTACAAATTGTCCTTTTTTGTATAGCTTATCACTATTATGTGTCATACTATGAGCACCAATATAATGTCCTTCTTTTACCGCTCGTTTTACGTTTTCCTGAAAACCTGTATTTTGTAAATTGCTACCTTGCATAAAAAATGTCGCAGCAACATGTTGCTCTTTTAGTACATCTAAAAATTTCCCAGTTAGTTCGCTAGGACCATCATCGAATGTTAAATAAACAACCTTTCCCACCGGTTTTCCATCAGGTCTTTTCTGTTTTGCTGGTGGTGTTTCTTTTTTCTTTTCTTGTTGTTGCGTGTTAACTTGATTACTACTTTCGTTAGCTATTCCCTTCGCTGGGATAGAGTTCCATTTTCCTATTAAAAAGAAGGTGAAAAAGGTCGTTGCTAAAACAACTCCTAGAGATATTATTACCTTAGTTAGTCGACTTGTTTTTTTCTTACTTTGTGATTCTTTCATTATTTTTCGATCCTTTCCCTATTAATTTTTATATTCATTATTTATACAGCTGAGCATTAACTCCAGCTGATGTTTACAATAAATAGATTAATAGAGGAAGGTGAAGATAAAATGCAGATAATGTCGAATTTAGTTAAAGAATAACGTATGGCATCCACTCTTTAGAAAAATATTTGTTTCTCTAATACAGTTAAATTTAAAAACTGGATATACATCCAAAATAAAAGATACTACTCTTTCTAAACAATATTTTTATATCAAGATAACAACATACTGGTATAAAGATAAAATACAAAAATAGCCGTACTATTGAAATTCTATTATAATTTTGTAATTGGAATTCATTTGAACCAAATGAAGAACTAGAAGAAATATTATTATGTGGAGGTGCCCCGATGAACCTTGTAATTAGAGAGTTAGAAACAAATGATTTAGATAATCTCCCGGAGATTGATGACAGTTTTATAGTGAATGCTCGGTTAATTCTTTCTCTTTCCAAAGGAAATAAACGTATAGAATATACAGTAGAAGACGTTCCAAGTTATGAAAAAAGTTATTTACAAAATCAAGATGATAATGAAGAACTGGCTTACAATGAATATATAAATAAACCTAATCAAGTCATTTACATAGCACTGTTACATAACCAAATCATTGGATTAATGGTATTGAAAAAGAATTGGAACCACTATGCTTACATAGAAGATATAACGGTAGATAAAAAATATCGTACACTCGGAGTTGGTAAAAGATTAGTTGATCAAGCAAAGCAGTGGGCAAAAAAATGAAATATGCCAGGTATCATGCTTGAAACGCAAAATAATAATGTCGCAGCATGTAAATTTTATGAAAAATGTGGATTTGTAATTGGTGGGTTTGATTTTCTTGTTTATAAAGGTTTGGATAAGACAAGTGATGAAGTTGCAATTTATTGGTATATACATTTCAAATGATAATAGTTTATAACGTAAAAAACTCAAAATAAAACCCCAATTTCTCTATACTAAAATCGAGAAATTGGGGTTAAGTTATTTAAAACAAATAACTAATTAATAATCCTGCTGACAACAAGAAGCCGAAAATCGTATTTGTCATCGCTGTTGATTTCATTGCGATGCGCATATATCCAGGATCCTTTGCCCCTTTTTGGAAACTTTGAATCGCAGAAATTGGCTTTCTCAAACCTAGGAACATAACTAATGCCCAAGGGCTTATATAACCCATTAATACAATTACGGCAATCCATAAATACGCAATGAAAAAGGCTACCGCTAGTGTTACCACAGCTTTTTCTCTCCCAAGGAGGATTACTAATGTCTTTCTTCCACCTTTAATATCTTCTTCGATATCTCGGATGTTATTTGACATATTGATTGCACCTACTAAAATTCCAATTGGAATGGAAATCAATACACTTTCAATCGTTACAGTATTCGTTTGAATAAAGAAAGCAATGAGTACAAAACATGTCCCCATTAACAACCCAGAAACTAATTCTCCAAACGGGGTGTACGCAATTGGTAGTGGACCACCTGTATATAAATAGCCAACTGCCATCCCAATTAAACCAATAACCACTAACCACCAACTACTATTCATACAAATATAAATGCCAATAAAAGCTGCTACTACATACAATAAAAGCGCAACTGTTAACACATTTTTTGGCTTCAATCCATGACGGACAATTCCACCACCGATGCCAACGGATTCAGCGGTATCTAATCCACGTTTGAAATCATAGTACTCATTAAATAAGTTCGTTGCTATTTGCAATGCTAAACATGCAAGCATCATCGCAATAAATAACAGCCAATCAATTTTAGCAACATAAAGTGATGCCACTGTCCCTAAAATTACAGGAGAAAACGTCGCCGTTAACGTATGCGGGCGCGTCATCTTCCATATTAATTTAGCGGAACTAATTTCTTTTTCTGTCCCCATAACTCTGTTCAATCTCCCTACATTTTAAGTATAAATTACTAGCAGTATCTTTCTATCTATTTCCTGCCACGCATCCATTCATTATATCAATAAATGATTATCCTTTCTAACAAATCAACTTTTAATAAAGTAAAAATTATAAAATGAAACTTTAATCAGTAAGAGTTTTGGCATCCCGACTGATTATTAGTACATATGAATTGGGCTTTTATGGGCAGCCCCCCCTCCCATTTAAAATAGGATAAAAAAGAAAGCAAATTACTTCCAAACAACACCTCGCCTCTCATATTCCATTCTGTATTCAACGGCAGCCGCAATTTTAGGGCTTGCGAATCTTTCCGTGATCCAAAGCCCCAAATCAACTCCTGAAGTGACTCCTCTTGCAGTGATAACATCCCCTTGATCCGCAATTCTGTAATGAAGAAGCTCTGCCCCGTATTCACTCATTTCATCCTGTGCCAAATAGTGCATCGTTGCCTTTCGACCGTTCAATATACCAGAGGCAGCTAATAGCATACCTCCTGTACACACACCAGCAACGATTGTTCCTGCATTGTGCATCTCGCTAATCATTTTAGTCAAAGTTCCAAGCTCTGCTTGCTTTCGAGCCCCATGCTCTGCTTTATGATTCCAGCCACCACCAGGTACAATTAACAAATCTGGACGATTCTCCATTCGTAAAAAATCATGTAGTTTAACTGTAACTCCAAACGAGGTAATAACTTCCTGCTTTTGTTCACTCGAAACGAATTCAACTATAAATGGAGCCCCTTCTTCTATAGCTCTTTTCAGTACCTCAAACGGTGCGAAAGAGACAAGTTCTCCGAAACCATCAAACAATACTATTTGTATTTTCATTTTTAGAACACATCCTATGGTTTCTTATTTGAGTCCCAGACTAGGAGAATACATGTTATGTACAAGTTAATAATGAAGATAGTCTTTCTCCCCTCACTCTATAAACTTCCAAATGTTCTTCTAATTCCCTCTCATCACTTATTACACCTAGCGTTTTCTTCACAAAATTCCAATTCAAACTACCGGATAACCATAACAAGGAAGAAAATCTCTTATAATCATTTGGTGTTAAAATATTATGGGCCTTATACCCTACTAAAAATGAACTAGCAACCTTCGAACACACCTCATGAGACTGTACTCCTTCTGTTCGAGAATACCATTTTATTAAAAAGGCTAGTCCTTCAATGCGGTCAACATAACTAATAGATTCAAAATCCACAATTCCTTTTACCTTTTGACTTGAGCCCCATAAAACATTCAAAGGATTTAAATCTGTTTGTACGATAAATTCTAGTTCACTCGTATATGCGCACTCTATATGATATTTAGCAAGATCTATATACTCCCGCAATTCCTTACATGCGCTTGCCCTACTTTCTAACATATTAATAAACTCAACATACCCATCCAAATGAGATATCTTTTGAAAAATCGAGCTTTGAAATGCGCAAGAAATATCATGAATCTTTCTTGCTTCCTTTCCGAAGGCTTCTACAATGTTTTCTGTGCAATGCGTAATATGTTCTCCCTCAATCCAATTAGACAATACAAATCGGTATTGTTCATCATTCCAAGCGACAAGTGTAAATAGCTCTCCTGCCCTATTCTTGTTTATCTGCATAAAAGGAATTTCATGTTCGCGTAAATAATAGGTAAACCGTACTTGCTCTATCAGTTGTTCGTTTGATAACGCCCCAAAGGCTGGATTGATTGTTCGCTTGCTATTTATAAATCTTGCGGAATATCGCTTTCCATTTACCATTATTTTATAATGCAGATCCGTATTCCACCTATCCTTATACAATTCTTCTTCCACTGCTAGTGAATGAATTTCTTTAAAATAATTTATTAATATGTCTTTTATTATGTGTTTCATTCTATTCTCCTTTCATGCAAAAATTACAGTAGCCTTCTATCTATATAGATGAAAGAAGGCTACTAAATCTTTTTTTAAATTTAGATATTTCATAATGAATGTATTATTGATTAAATAATACATTTGTTTAATACAAGTACTCCGTAAGAAAAATTAACCGTCATAATGTAATTAACAAAGTGAGGATTTTCATTTAAATTTTATAAAACTCAAATGTATTCTTTTCTAAACATATTGTTTCATCAGAAGTTTTGATAATGATATCAAAACGCTGACTATACGAATGCATAAATACTTCATATTGAATCCGTCGTTCTTCATGAGACTGCCTTAAATAACTTATATCCGCTCCCCTTTCAGCTATATCCCGGCTTGATCTTCTCATTAGTTCCGTTTCGCCATCTGTATAAAAATAAATTTTCAAATCAAATAAATCAGGGTTAATAAATGCGGCACTCATTCCCTCCACAATCGTTACTTTATTTTTCGAAGAAATCAACTTACTTTTCATATAATGCGTATCTATCGTATAAAAATCTAGCCCAGCTCTAACCATCTGAATATCTCTTTCTAAAGCTGCCAAATGGTGTGCCGCTGGATGACAAGCTGTCATTTTATAACGATGATTTTCATTTTGATATGTATAGTGAATCACTGCATGCTTACGGATATCTGAACTGACAATGTAAGGATCTGTATTAATATAATTTGCTTCATTTTGATTTAGTAGATTTACGAGTCTATTAGCAAACGTTGTTTTTCCAGCTGCACCATGTCCTGAAATACCAATAACAATTTTTTCATCGCTCATCCTTAACCAATTTATAATTTCTTGTAACAACTTATCCATCATTCTCCCCCTTGCGCTAATATACTACCCTTTATTTCAACATCCGAAAATCCCTTTATTAAATTATACATAAAACAAGGAAGATATTGTAATTATTCATCATACCATCTCTAATTCTAAACAACTATATTATCTTTTAAATGAATTTATTATTTGTGAACACCTACATGATTAAATAGATTTCTAATTTTATCAATTCAATAGAATACCCTCTATTTTCCGGTAATTTATGCGAACCAATACAGTCATGACTATGTACAATAAAAAAAGAGCCAATCCCCTATAAGATAGAAGATTGACTCTTTCCTTTATTTACTCCCCTGTTTCAGAGAATCGCTTTATACGTTCACCAATTTCATCACGAACACGTTGAAATTCAGACCACTCTTTTCCTGCTGGATCATCAAATCCCCAATGAACACGATTTACATGCGGCGGAGTAGATGGACAAACAGAATCCGCATGACTACACAGCGTAACGACTAAATCAGCACTATTTAAAATGTTTGCATCAATTATATCTGATGTTTGATTTGTTATGTCGATATTTACTTCGTTCATTGCTTTAATTGCGTTTGGATTTACTCCATGTGCTTCAATTCCTGCAGAATACACATTCCACTTATCCCCTAAATATTGTTTACCCCACGCTTCTGCCATTTGGCTTCGGCATGAATTTCCCGTACATAAGAAATAGATTGTCTTTTTGTTTTCCATGGTATTTTCCACCTTTATTTTATATTTAGACTGGTTGGTCATTAAAATATTTACGTTTAAACCAAAAAGCAACGTTTACAAGTGCAATCATTACAGGTACTTCAACTAATGGTCCGATAACTGCTGCAAATGCTGCGCCTGAATGAATACCAAACACCCCAACTGCTACAGCAATTGCTAACTCAAAGTTATTACTACCTGCTGTAAATGCTAACGTTGTCGTCACCGGATAGTTTGCACCAATTTTTCTTCCCATAAAGAAAGATACAAAAAACATTACAATAAAATAGATTAATAACGGAATCGCTATTCTTACCACATCTAATGGTACGCTAACAATCATCTCCCCTTTTAAAGAGAACATAATGATGATTGTAAATAATAATGCAAGTAATGTAAGTGGACTAATCTTCGGTATAAACACCTTTTCATACCATTCTCTTCCTTTTAACTTAACGAGTACAAAACGTGTTAACATGCCTGCTATAAAAGGAATTCCCAAATAGATAAATACTGATTTCGCTACTTCTCCCATTGTAATATCGACAATAGCCCCTTCAATCCCTAACCATTCTGGAATGACTGTTACAAACACGTATGCATAAACGGAGAAGAATAACATTTGAAATACTGAGTTAAAAGCCACTAAACCTGCTGCATACTCTTTATCCCCATCTGCAAGATCGTTCCAAACAATTACCATTGCAATACAACGTGCTAAACCAATCATAATGAGTCCGACCATGTATTCTGGCTTATCAGGAAGAAAAATAATTGCTAAAACAAACATAAGTACAGGTCCAATAATCCAGTTTTGTACTAAAGATAAAACCAATACTTTTACATCTTTAAATACGCGGCCCATTTCCTCGTAACGAACTTTCGCTAACGGTGGATACATCATGACAATTAAACCAACAGCTAGCGGGATAGACGTTGTTCCAACTTGTAATGTATTCAATCCGTCTACTACACTAGGAAATACAAACCCTAAACCAATCCCAACAGCCATAGCTAGAAAAATCCATAGTGTTAAATATCGATCTAGAAAAGATAAACGTTTCATTTTATTTTCCATCTCCTATTAACAACAAGAATTTTGTTCTACTACGTTAGAAGTCGTGCAACAAGGTGCCTCTTCTATTTTATGAACATCACTCTGTGCTTTTGTATAAAAGAATTCCCACTCGTTCCCATCAGGATCCGTTACCCAAAACTTATCTTGAACCGCATAGCAACAAGTCGTATCCATCTCATCACGCGCAAAGAAACCTTCTTTTTCTAATCTTTCTTTATGTAACGTAATTTCTTCAGCTGTATCCACTTGGAAACCGAAATGATTTACCTGATTTCCCTTCACTTCATCTCGTACGTTTAGCGTGAAATTAAGTCCTGGCGTCTCTAATAAAAATTTTGCATAATCTACTTTCACCTTAACTGGTGACACACAAAATACCTTTTCGTAGAATTCAATAGACTTCTCTAAATCCGTAACATTTATACCGACATGAACATATCTCATAGCTTATTCCTCCTCTTTATATGTTATTAATCAATTTTTTTTGATTAATAACGCAAAATTTTAACAACAACTACCTTTGCCTGTTTTTCTAAAGATACAGCACAACTCTTCTGATAACAAATTATTCACTTCCGCATCATTTAAATCATAATAACTCCACGTACCTTTTGTTTCTTTTACAATTAAACCTGCATCTAATAAAATCTTTAAATGATAGGACAATTTAGATTGCGTCATTTCAAAAATCTCTGTTAAATCACATACACAAGTCTGGCCTCGCTGGCAAAGTTCATACATGATTTCTAAACGTTTTTGATCAGCCAACGCTTTAAACTTTTTCTCATATAACTGAAAATTTTGTGCCACTGTAGTTCACTTCCCTTCATCAACTTTTTTTGATGTTTATAGTATATACGCTAGTGAGTTTATTATGCAACTTATTAATCAATTTTTTTGATTTAGAAAAACTTCCTCCCATTATATCTTTTTACAACTTAATAGTTACAATATTTCCGAGAAATGGAGTCTCTATAACTATTTTAAATTTTAATTTGATCATTATAGAGTAGTGCCCCATCACCATCAATCTAAGAAAAACAAATACCCCAAAATGAGAAAAATCGATATAACTCTTCGGCAAATAAAGATAACTCTTGTTTTTAGTGCATAATCATAAAAAGCACGTCACCCTTCCTCATTAACATAAGAGAATAGTAACGTGCTTTCAATTTCAAAAATAGTCTAAATCCTTAAGTTGATGGTTGTGGGGCGGGCCCCAATAAGAACGGTATCTAAGATTGTATGAAAGGTGTTAGTTCCATTCAAAAGGCCTCAGCCGACGATTAACTCAAGTACCGGTTGATGACCCCCATGTGATGAAGTTCGTGTCCTGCGATGCCGTACGCGAGGGCGCGCGCCGTAATGCTTAGGTTGTTGGCTGTGCCCTTGCGGGTCCACGCCTCCGCCGGTAGCCCGCGCAGCAATGTGATCGTTGATTGCCGTACAGCCCGGTAGTCTTCGGCCAATTGCTCAGTTGTCCAACTTCCGAAAGGGGGCATGAACAATTCCTGATCGAAACCAGTCAGGGGCGTCTGGTCCCCTCTTGCGAACCGGAGCAGGCGGTAGGTCATGACGCGTTCCGCGTCTGCAATGTGGCCCACGACTTCTTTCAGCGTCCATTTTCCTTCCGCATACCGATATGCGGCCTGGCTTTCGGTCAACGATGCCAGTAGCTCGATCATTTGCTTTTCCTGGGCGAACAGAATATCGATGATATTACCGTCCGGCACCAAACGGATATATTCACCGGAGCTCCCGGCGTATTCTTCTTCTGACGGTCTTTGATTCATACGTAGTCACCTCTTTATGTATATATAGAAAATTATAGGACTCGTCTATGTCTAATCAATTCGCGAAATGATAGAACTTCCCTTCTAATAATCGAGAATAAGCAACTATTTAGTTGGTCAGTCGCCACACTATCCTGATTCGTTAGCACAATAAAAATTATCTGTTATACAATATTTCGAAGTTATTAATATATATAGGTAACACTTTTTTTTAATTTAAAGATGAATTTTCAATTATATTTTGAAATAGACCGAAGTAAAACACACTAGTCTAACTACTTTTCTATACAAGATTTTATGCAAAAAAGAATAGCGAAGACCCTAGAATCCCCGCTATATCAATGATGTATAAAATCTTGTATAAGAGATAGATAGACATAGAGACAAAAAATTTAGTAAAAATAAGGATGCTATGAAAAACTTGCTACCGATAATGGGATGTTATGTTAACCAAGCATGTATAAGATATACAGGATTTTATAACTCAATATAGAACATATAAAGAAGTAACAATATTTTTAAACTAGGAGATATCATATGGAACTAATAAAAAATGTTAAAACAATTGTTTTGGATCTCGATGGAACCTTATTAAATTCAAAAAAAGAAGTGTCTGAAAGAAATAAAAAAGCCATTTTAACAGCTCATGAACAAGGAATCATAGTTATTTTTGCTACAGCAAGACCGCCACGATCAGTTAAAGATTTTCTTCCTCATGAACTTCAAAACATTGCAACTATGGTTTATTACAATGGGGCTTTGATAGTGAATAAAGCATTAGATTATAGACAACATTATCCAATTGATTCAGCTATCACAAGTGAAATTATAGAATTTGTTATTACTTACCAAGCTGATGCATGTCTTTCCATTGAATCAGAAGATACATGGTACAGTAATAAAACATTAGATTATAAAAAAGCCATGACTACAGATGTAAATCCAACTGTAATTTCCTTAAATGAATTAAAAAAAGTTAATGCTTCAAAATTATTAATTTCACAATATTCTCATCATGAAAAGTTACAAAAACAGTTTGAACACAAAGTAAATACAATATGTACCGATGCAGGAACTTTAACGCAAATTATGGCAAAAGGTGTTTCTAAAGAACAAGCTATAAAGGAAATCTGCATTCAAAATAATATCCCTATAAGTGACGTAATGGTCTTTGGAGACGATTGGAATGATTTAGAGCTATTCTATGCATGTGGTTTTCCAATTGCTATGGGAAATGCAATACCTGAACTAAAAGATATTGCATATTTTATTACCGACACTAATGATGAAGATGGTGTAGCTCAAGTATTAGAAAAGTTAACTTGTACTGTTAACAACAGTTAAAAAATATAGTGTAGTTACTTCCGCTTTCGAAAATTATGTAAATAAGCTGTCCATATGGGCAGCTTATTGTATTTTTTTGCTTAGCGTGCAAAATTCGCGTCTTGTTCGCGGGACCCCAAACAGTACGATTTTATTTCAAAGACACAACGTTCTTACTACACATTTTTTATTTATCCCACACTCTCATATGCTAGTATTACTATTTTTTATTACTAATGTTGCCGTTTCACTCGGATGGCTAAGAGGAAAATGATGGCCATATGGAACAAAATCAACCTTACCAAGATGCGATGGAGCAGAATAACCTCTGTCATAATCCCCCCAAATAATGTGAAGATTATACTTTGTTACTTCATTGAAATCACCTTGATCGTTTTTCAGTAGTAAACTGTTAAGCTGAACCGTAGTATTTAAAATTCTAGGGGAAGTAAAACTTTTACTTATTTTTTCAATATAATGTTCAGGGATGCTCTCCATACTTTCAAACAAACCATTACTTAATAAATAACGCCCTATCAAATTAGTAGTTGCCAATTTTAATGTCCATTTGTTCATAAATTGAGGAACATTTAGCGATTTAGCATTTTTTTTAGCAACAGGTGGCTGAAGTAAAGTGATTGCATACTTCTTATCTATGTACTCTTTTACCAATGCTTCTAGAAGAATAAACGCACCGAATGAATGGCCAATTAGATGTGCACCATTCACAGCTTTCTCCAATAACTTTTTCACTACATTCAAATAGATATCTAGAAGATTTTTCTCCCGTTTAAAGGGAGAACGTCCCAAACCTGGAAGATCCAAGATCCATACAGGTTGACCAGTTTTTTCATGAAGCTCTTGTGCTAAAGGAAATAAATCCTCTCCATCACTCAATAAACCATGTAATAATATAAACGGTTTACCCTCTCCTTGTAATTGGTAAAGGGTAGTGTTATCGCATAATGTTCGTTTAAATACATGATTATGCTGGCCATTTTGATCTATCATTCGATAATCCAGATCAGCTACTACGGCAGGGAGAAATTTCATTACACTCGTCTTCTTAAACCAATCCCCTCCCATAATTTTTTTCGCTGAAACATTTGAAAATTTTCGTTTTGTAATAAAATTCAGTCCATCAGAAGGAATTTTTGTTATTTTACTTACTCCACTATTCATAATTGTTTTCATAAGCGGCATTGGAACCGAGATCTTTGGTGCCTTCATATTCATACTTTCCGACATAATACTTAATAATTCAGCAATGTTCTGATCGTGCTGTTTGTCTTCAACAAGTGTATATGTTTGAATAGTCGGTTGCTCCAACCTGAAAACCTGCACAATAAACTTCGCAAACTCATCGTTTGAAATAAGTGGTAACCTATATCCCTTACCTCCAGGAATCACTGGCATGAGCCCTCTTCGCATACTCATCACAAGCAAACCTAATCCTGCTATCTGCTCTGTACTCCCTGTTTTGCTACTACCGACTACAGTTGGTGGATTAATTACAGAAAGCGGATAACCTACTGCTGATGCCTGTTGACGGATATAAAGATCTGCTAAAAATTTTGTTCTCTCATATGGATTTTTTATTTTCAAATAACTGTTTCCTTCTTTAAACACATCAATTGCAATCTTGCTATTTTTATCATCAAAGGGGCTCATATAACCTACAACATGAATAAATTGTTGCAAGCCCTTCAATTGATGAATACTTTTAGCTAATTCACTAATATGTTTGGCACCATTTAAAAATATGGAAGCTGCCTCTTTACTTGTCGCTTGAATATCCATGGGGCCTCCTGCGTGAATAATCACATCCGTTTTCAATACCCTCTCCTTATCTTCAGCACTTAGACCTAAATCTATTTTCGTCAAATCACCTTCAATAAAGTGCATAACTTCCTTTTTTAAGATGCCTCTTTCTTGAAAAAGACGTATTGCTTTACTTTTCGACCTCACTAAAAGAAGAATTTTAACATCCTCTTTGGCTAATTCTTTCACTAATTGCTTTCCAATAAAGCCTGTTCCACCAGTTAAAAATACTGTTCTCATATAAAATCCCCCTTTTAGTACTACTCAGTACTAATTTGATGTAAAAAAAATGCTTCTTTTATCGAAGCAATTTTAAAAAATGATCTGCTGTTTTCGTGATTACAGTTGCATCCTTCAATGTTTCTGAAATAAATAACGCTCCTTCAAGATTTGTAATAAAAAGTGATGCAACCTCATCAATCTGAATCGTATTTCTAAATTCTCCATTCTCTACCCCTTGTTTAAGTAATAGAGAAACTTTCTTTTGTAATCCTGTAAAAAAAAGACCTATTTTTTCTTTTATTTGCGTGGCCTGTTTAGGACTTTGAATATAAAGAGTAATAAATGGACAGCTCCCCTTATACTCTCTCGACTGAACTCCTTGTGATAATTGCTTTAAAAACAGTTGGATACGATCTTCAACTAAAAATTGATTCTGAGAAAGTACGTCATCAATTGCAGATTGATACATTTCAATCCAATAATCAACGACTCCTTCTAATAATTGTTCCTTATTAGAAAAATGATAATACACATTAGACTTTGAAACTTTGCTTACACGTACTAATTCATCCATACTTGTATAAGCAAACCCTTTTTCTAAAAATAATGTTGCAGCTACTTCAATCACACGTCTTTGATTCATTAATTTTACCTTTGTCATAACTAGAACTATATAGTACTAATTTAAATATTACAAGTATTTATGTTAATTTAGAAAAAAGTTTGATTAAAAAAGTTCCACTAACATTGATTTTACTGCAAAAAAATCTTAGCATCAGTGTTACGCAAAAAAGAAAGAGAGTGGATCCCCCACTCCCTTTAACCATCTACCCCTGATTCTTCTGCGCTTCTCTAAACTCCTCCTTCACCTTCTCTAACAACCCTTCTTCCGTAATTAATCGATATGCCGTATTCGCTAGTACTTTTGCCGATGTAATTAATGCTTTATCTCCAAGTTCTGAACGTGCTGCTTCTCTAAATTCATTCGTATGTGCAATTAAATCATCTGGACCGATTTTAATGTACGGATGAATTGTCGGTACGACTTGACTTACGTTTCCTGCGTCGGTTGAACCAATCCCTACTCTTTCTTTACGATTTACATCTTCACCTAATAGTTCTAGTTCTTCCGCTACGATATCGTTATATGTTTTTGTTACGAGTAATTCATCGATTTCATTTTGGAATTGATGGATTTTTACTTTCGCACCTGTTGCTAATGCTGCTCCCTGTGCGATATTTTTTACTTTTTCTGTTACTTCTGCACATCTTTTTCGCGTTGCTGCACGGATGAAGAATCTTGCTGCGGCATAGTCAGGAATAATATTAGGTGCTTTTCCTCCCTCTGTAATGACGCCATGAATTCTCACGTCTGACGGAAGTTGTTGGCGAAGTGCGTTAATACCGTTATAGAGCTGAATAACCGCATCTAATGCGTTAATCCCTTCTTCTGGCGAAGCTGCAGCGTGAGCTGTTTTTCCGTAAAAATGAAAATCAAGCGGATCGACCGCTAGTGAAGGACTCGTTGTCGCTGTCTTTCCGCTTGGATGAATCATAAGCGCCGCATCAATGTTTTTAAATAAGCCTGCCTTTACATAACTCGATTTTGCGCTACCGTTCGGTCCTCCTTCTTCAGCTGGTGTTCCGAACACGACAACTTCCCCGCCAATTTCTTCAAGCGTTTCTGATAATGCAATTGCTGCTGCAACGCTAATTGTGCCAATTAAATTGTGACCACACGCATGACCTAGTCCTGGTAAAGCGTCGTACTCCGCTAAAAATGCGATTGCAGGTCCTTGTTTTCCAGAGCTTTTTCGCGCGATAAATCCCGTTTCATGTCCAGCTATATTGTGCTGCAACTGAAATCCTGCACTGCCTAGCAATAAACTTAACGTTCTAGATGCATAAAACTCTTGGTTACCAATTTCCGGATTCGCATGAATATCATGACTTGTTTCTATGTACTTTTCCTTATTTCTTTCGATACTCTCTTCAATTGTTTTTCTTTGTGACGCTACTCCTGTCGCTCCCATTTTTCTTCCTCCTTTTATTTTCACATAAAAAAGCCTCTTTCTAAAAGATAGAAAGAGGCTTCTGTATATACAGTCAAAATGAGCTTCTTTCTTATCTTTCAAGTTACCTTGCTGGAATTGGCACAGTATTCATAACGAATCCGCTGCCGAGGTATCATAGGGCCAGTCCCTCCACCTCTCGTGATAAGAATTTTCATAAAATTATATTAAATTATTTTTTATTCTAAGTTCATTCCAAGTAAAAGTCAAGGAATTCCTATCCGAATTTACCGAATATCTAAAAATCCTTTTAATACACCAATTGTCTCAGGTGCTTGCAGTCTTGCACATACGTACGGAAATTCCGTACTACCTTCAAACATCATTTGAGATGTAAGCGGTGCGCCTGCCCAGAAGATTTCATCATCAATTACGATAAACGGGAATGCTTTATTTTGTCTTTGTAACTTTACATTTTTCAGTGGAACTGGTCCATCACTATACACTGTTATTTGCGCATTTGTACGCATTAACGCTTGCCATACTCGTTTATCCACTTGTTTTGTACTTGGAAGTGAAATAATAATTTTTCGTTTTGCGGCTAAAATATCTTTTAATAACCCTTTCGGCTCTTCAAGATTCATTTCCATAAACCAGCGTAAACGTTTCGAAATTTTCCGTTCCCACAATTGTCTTGATGTCGTGCGATCATACACATCTCCGTGACGTTCTATATGAGCTGTTAATTGTGATAATGCTTGTTTTCTCGAAAGGTTTTTACGCATATAATGGCAATCTGATAATTGAATGAACTTCCCTCTCGCCCTTGTCACTGCTACATTGACGAGGCGATGGTTTTTGTGATCAAAGAATAATACGCCAGGTCGTTCTTGCGGATAACTGTCAACCGTATCAAAGATCATCATATCTCTTTCAGAACCTTGGAACTTATGAACTGTCGCCGCTAAAACTGGTATGTTTTGATATTTCGTTCTCTGCAACATTTCTCTAATACACGTTGATAAAAAGCGTGACTGCGCCCTGTAAGGTGTCACAATACCAATTGATTGCACACCGTCTAACAATCCGATTAACATCATTTGCATTGCTACTAAACCAGACATAATGTTAAAACGTGAACCAGAAGCAGCATCTTTTAACGAAAAAGCTCCCATTTGGCTCGTATCAAATAAAACACTCGCTTCATTTGCGAACGGCTGCAATTGCGCAAGTTCTTTACGCTCTGAAACAGACGGATGATCGTATACTCTATTTTTATAAATAAACGAATTCGTAAACTTCGATATATCCGCATGCATACGTCTTTGTTCCTGCAACATAAATAGGTTTGGGTGTGCTTCTGATTTATTAACAGACTCAACAATCCCAGCATGGTAAAACATATCTTCCCCAAGCCATTTGCGAACGAGTTCATGATTTGCCATCGCAATTGGAGGTAACTGTAAAAAGTCACCGCAAACGACGATACGTTTTCCAAGTGAAGCAGCTAATGCAATTTGCGGAACATATGCCATACTTACTTCATCTACAACAACTAAATCAAATGTGCGCTCATAAATAAGTGAATCAATGGCACATTTTGATAAAGTTGCGCCGATTACTTTTGCATTTTCAATATATTCTTTTTCTACTTCTTTAATTTTAGCCTTTTGCTTTCGAAGATCACTTTCAATCTCTTGTATGCGCTTCTTATCAGCAGATGTTGCTTTATACGATAAGATTTTTTCACGAAGATCTTGTCGTGTCTCTTCTAAATAGAGTCTTTCCTCACCCCAAGATCCGTTCGTCGTTTCAACTAACTTCGACGCAAGTAACGTTTCATGATTTCGTATATGTTCATGTTGACTATAACCGTAACGAACAATTTCGCCAGGCGTCCATTTCTTTTTCTTCTCAATTTGCTTCGTTACTTCACTCATTAATACGTCTACTGCCGCATTACTATGAGCCAACACAAGTACCGATTTTCCTTTTTGATAATGAGCTGAAATAATACGTGATAAATTGTAAGACTTCCCTGTTCCTGGTGGTCCCCATACGTACGTCGTCGGATTGTAAAACGAACGATACGCCAATTCATTTTTCGGATTTTTCATCTTCTCAATATGTTTCGGACTGCTCGTCCCATCAACAAGACGCTTTATACGATTACGTTTCAGCTTATCTTTACGTGCTTCTTTCAACCTCTCTTGTAGTTGCTCTAAAAGTTGCCACGGTTCACTATATAAAACAGCTTCTCGTATTTCACCTTGTATATAATCATTTAATTTCAGTTCTATTTCTAATCCATGTACAGACAATACTTCTCCTGTCGCTTCCTCACCATCAAACTCAATTCGAATGGGTGAACCTTCAGGTAAGCTTACTTCCGAAATAAGCTGAAATACGTATACTGTACTTTCATAATCTGTATATAAAAAACGACCATTCATGATAGAAATTTTACTACCACCTATCGTTTTCCAATGTTTAATTTCATATGCTAATGCATAATGCCACTCTTTCATCGTTTCCGATAATGAAGGAGTTTGAGTAGTTGTATTCATCGTATAATCTCCTTCCTTCTCCCCAAACATACTTTCTCACTATACCATATAACACGCTAAAATTTGTAAGGTTTTTATCTTGCTTATTTTCTTAATTTTCAATAATATATTGTATATAATTTTCAGAAAGAAGGAATCTACATGCCAGTTAGAAGAATTGAACACGTCGGACTTATGGTTGCAAACTTAGAAACATCTATTTCATTTTATGAAGAAGTAGTCGGCTTACGGCTCATGAAACGTATGGGTCATCCGAATCCAGACTTAAAACTCGCTTTTTTAGGTGTAGAAGAATCAAAAGAAACGATACTAGAACTCATTGAAGGCTACAACTCTTCTCTTCCGGCAGAAGGAAAAGTACATCACATTTGCTTTAAAGTGGATTCATTAGAGGATGAGATCGAAAGACTGAAGAAACACGCAGTAACCTTTTTACTAGGAGAAGAAATCGAAACATTACCAGATGGAACACGTTACATATTCTTCGCTGGTCCTGATGGAGAGTGGATTGAGTTTTTTGAGACGGAGAGATAAAGCAAACCTTTATTTTGCGGGATAGAAAAGGAGCCGGAATTCCGACCCTTGTTTTTAACCAGTAACAATGAAACATACCTCCAACCTAAGAATTTACCAAGATTAAAAACACAATCATTTTGTTAGGAGGAGAGAATGGGAAATACAGTCTTTATTATTGTTTTTTGGATACTGATACTATTTCCAATCCTTTATGTAATCAAGATAAAGGATTGGAATATAAAAATAGCTGCCTTATTTGTTGGAAGGATTCTATTAAGCATTTTCTATTTCATAAATGGAATGGTGTTAGGTCTGCAACGAAATTGGGTAGAATCTCCCTATGAAACAGAATGGGATTTCTTTGTAAAGTCTTTACTAAACGGAAAAACTGATGCACTTATACACTTGTTACTTCTAATTATTATCATTACTTTGGATCTATTCTTTACATTTTATTATATCAATAAAAAGAAATAGGATATTCTATCCTATTTCTTTTTTTATGAGTAGCGCCATATCGCTATCAAACTAATGTTTTACGCTGCTCCTAAACAATAATTTTTTACATTTTTACTATGAGAATGTCAATTTTACTATTTTTGGGGTATTTATTTTTACTAGCTTGATGGACATGGGTTTGATTTATTTTCTTAGGTTAGTAGACATGTGGTGCCATCCCATTGCTATTAAGCTAAGAATTTAAGTGTAATATCATTTAAGGTAATACTTAAGATACAAATAAAATATCTTTTCCATGTCGCACTGTTTTATTGAAGTCTATCCCGAGTTGTAGCTAGTTCAATGCGACTGTAAATTCGGAGTTCGGTGCGCCAGCAAATACAACCGTTCCGTTCTCTGGTAGTTTCACTTTGTTATTATTACTAACAACGCTAAAATTGACGCATACTCCATTCCCATCATACACCGCGAATGAACTTCCTGATGGCAACTCCACATTCATCGTTTTCCCTGCTGCCTCTTGCGGAATCGTAAACCATTTCGCATGCCCATTTTTTTGCAGTGTAACTTTCGATAATTGACCTGCATCAAGGGATTTTACGTTAGATTCACTGACGTATAAAAAGCTGGCCATCTCCATATATTCAGTACCATTCTCTGTATAGAAATGAGCTTCCTTCGTATCCCTCCCATTCATCACAGGAATCTGAATTTGATGCGTCGCCGTATTCGGACCTGTAATTTTTTTGCCGTCCCAATAACCATCCTTGATCGTAATTTGTGTGTTAAGAGGTATTTGTTGTCCTAGATAATTTATAGAATTAAATTTTTCGTTAACAAGGTAGAACTTGCCGCCCTCGCGCTTCGCCCATGCAGCAGCTGTTTTCTTCGGTAACACATTGTTTTCTAATTTCTGAGCTAAATAGTGAGTCAGCACATTTTGCCCCAATCCCGGTGATAATTCATATGTGCTCTCTCTTAAATAAACTTTTCCATTCTTCTCAGTGACGAAGTTAAGCTTGGAAGTACCCTTTTCATTTATAAAGCTTCCATCCGCCGTATATACATATTTTTCTTCCGGTTTAGTTGGTAAAAACAGTTCTCCCTTCTTCGTAATCTCTATTTTGAAATGGCTTTGGATATTTCCATACAATCCTGCTTTTTTTACCACATCTTGAGGCACTTTAGCCTTGACTGGCTTGCCGAAGGATTTATCTGGTTTTATATCCTTAATTGCCCCTTTCTCTTTAAGCCTAGCTAGCAGTAATTTATTTGCCAACAGTTGATTTGTCATGCTGCTCCCACCGGAGGACAATACAGCTGCTGCCATCTTCTGTTCTGGAAGCACGACTAATGTAGCATCGTATCCCCACCCTTAGTCAACGCTTTTATCCCATATTCACTGAATGGGTATAGTTTCACACTATCCCAGCCAAGACCATAGTTGAACATATTTCCGCTATCTCCTGGCCACATTCCTTTTTTATATTCTTCTTGTTCCATCGCCTTGACTGCTTTATTAGAGAGAATTTCTTTTCCCAGTCCCATAAATATTTGTGAGAATCGCACCACATCTTCTGCAGTAGAGGAGATTCCTCCCGTACCAATCACATTTACCATTTCACTTGGAAGCTGTCCCTGGTATGTCGGAGAATACTGTCCAGCCCGCTTTTCGTCTTCCCATTTGTCTTGCGATGTTATCGTTTGATTCAGTTTTAATGGCTCTGTAAACTTTTGATGTAGAAATTCAGTAAAACTCATACCGCTGACTCTTTCTACCAAGATCTCAGCCAGCGTAAAACCGTCATTACAGTATACTGAAAACGCGCCAGGGTCTGCCTTCAAGTTTTGGTTGGACAATTGTTGCAACAAGATATCATGGGCATAAGCATCATTATCTTTAAATAAAAATGCATTATTGAACGTCGAACCTTGCAAACCTGAGGAGTGATTCAACAGCATACGCGGTGTAATGCGTTTATATCGTTTATCTTTCATTTTGAACTCAGGAATATAGCCAGTAACAGGAGCATCCAAATCAACTTTTCCTTCGTCTACTAGTTTCATAACAGCCGCTGCTGTATATACTTTACTGGTTGAACCAATTCCGTATAAAGTATCTTTAGTTAATGGTTCTTTCCCTTCTATGTCGTTCTTGCCTGTCTGCCCCGACAAAATAAGTTTACCATTATCAATCAGCGCATACTGCACGCTAGTCGTCTCATAGGACTTCGTGAGTAGTTCAGCGTTCTCTGCAGCAATCTTCTCCAAATCTTTGCTAGCAACTTCTTGGCTAGATACAACCGGAGCCTTACTGCTAGAAGACGCTATCGCTCCTGTTGGCAGGCTCATCGTTAGAGCTAAAGTAGCGGCTAACACCCCAGATAATTTATTTTCCATAAAAAAATGCCTCCTTAGATAAATGATTAATTTCATCTTTTATTTGTTCAATTACAAACATCACATAAACTACTATTCTGGCTTTATCCCTACTGTCGTAACAAACGGTAAAACCTCTCTTTTTCACATGTATGTTAGTACCATAAATGATTTTTTTATTTAGAATGTACTTATTACTAGTTTGGTTTTCGTATAAATAAATCCTATTTATCCTCCCTCTTTTGTGCTTCTCTATATTTGTATCCTACATAATAAAAATTTCTTTTTTCTTATGCATTTCTTACAATTTCCTTACGTTCAAATCACTTCTATAATTAGGTAGGTTTTATTTTAAAATCCCCAGGATAATAACTGCTTATATAATCCCACGATTTCATAGAAGATGGATTAATACCCCTGCGCCAAATCATCATGCACATCTCTGATATTTCCTTGCATCCCCCCTCAACCTTTACAACAGTTCCAACCCGGCATCAACACTTCTTCACGTTCTTATTACTAGTAATAACTAATCAACTCCTTACCTGAAAATAAATTAATATAGAAAAAGAGAGATAAGGTTAAAATACCTTTATCTCTCCTTTTCTCTCACAAATTTTGCGAAGTTTTTTTTGTTTTTGGGTTCATCTGTTTTCTTAGCTTGATGGGCATGGAACGTTAAGAAAAAGCAGACTGAAAGAATTAAAGGAGAAGAAATTATTTCAATAAAATTTCTTTAAAGTACTTTTACATCACTTTCACAAATGTAAGAACTCTCATATATTACACTTCATACATCCTTTTCCAAGGAACAATATACCGATATACAAATCCCTATTTATATAGGGATTTTTTTGTGCAAGTCCTCTCACCGTCAATTTAAGAATTAAAAAAGAGGGGATTATCCCCCCTCCTTTTTACGCTTGCTCCGACTGTCGAAATTATTTAATATACCCACGATTCAGTTCCGTTAATTTTTCATTGATGTTAAAAATTCTTACTCTAATATCTTTAACACCAACTGCTTCAAGTCTGTTCTTGTGCATTTCAGCGTATTTTTCAGCATCTTGTTTTTCCTCAAATACATAAATGCCTCCAGCTTCTTTTTTTCTTCATTCTCAGTCCATATTTTCCAGTGAAATCCTTCTTCTTCGTTAATACTATTTGCTAAATCCCAAAATGTTTTTTCCATTTCTTCACCAAAAGGACCTTCAAACGGAAAATCAACTTGTAGTAAATATGCCACCTTCACTCACTCCTATTTTAATATAAAATTCTTCCCGTTCTTTTACTGATTATGATTCAAATGATTGTAATGTCTAAATCCGTATTGCTATTATTATTCAAGCACTAATTTGAGAATCCCCCTATTTGTAAAATAATCACATAATGATAGTAACTTGAACGCATAAAGTGAAAGTTTAATAGTTTTCGGTTATTTTTAAAAAATGTGATACAAACTTATCCCTAAACTAAGGACAAACAAAACAAGTGCAGGTATCGCTTTCTTAAAGGGATCTCTCGCTAATACAATTAGAGTTAATGCGGCTGCAAGCATCGTACCAGCTAATAACACTCCTGCCCATAAAGCTATTACTGGAATCCAGATTCCTATCAACATTCCAATCGCTCCTACAATCTCAAAAGCTCCAGTTAAGAAATTAAAAAACGAAGGTAAACCAAATCGTTTGAACTCATCTGCCATTTTCCCGGATATAATTTTCGTTCCTGTCATTAAAAAGAACAGAAACAACACTACTTTTACAATATTGATGAAAATTAAAATAGTAATCACACCTTTCTTATTATTTGGTAAAAACTCAGTATTGTTCAGATAGTAGTCACTACCTTTATCCTATTTCCTGAGATTACCCGT
Source organism: Bacillus sp. B2-WWTP-C-10-Post-4 (assembly GCF_009183805.1). NCBI lineage: Bacteria > Bacillati > Bacillota > Bacilli > Caryophanales > Bacillaceae > Bacillus > Bacillus sp. B2-WWTP-C-10-Post-4. The sequence continues at coordinate 23,901 of NZ_WEII01000009.1, forward strand.
ATGGAAGTCGCTTCAATTTACATTACCCTTTTCAATATTAAAGGGCCAGAAATTACATGCTATAGCATATATAATATAAAAAATTTGACTGGTACTAAGCAAAAAAGTGACCCTGAATCAGATATCATACAAAATAAAGTTATCTTCCCATTCGTCCAAACAAAAAATTATATGCTACAGCATATATAATACCTAAAACAAAGTTTGTTCCTTATGAATAGCATAGCATCAATAAGGAACAAATATTAATAGTGTGTATCATACAATTTGTTTAATAACGATTGTAATACTTTAATTTCTTCCTCGCTCAAATTACTCGTAACGAAATGGTGAGCGTCTTTCACTACAGGCAAGATTGTTTTCTTTAGCTCGTCGCCTTTTTCAGTTAAAAAAAGGTTATGTGAACGCCTATCTTGGTCATTCAAAGCCTTCCTTACAATCCCTTTTCTCTCCATTGACTGTATCATTCTAACAACAGTAGTTTGATCTTTATCAATAGCTTCCGCCAACTCTTTTTGAGTAGTGCTCCTTTGGCTACAAAGAACACTAATAATCCCCCACTGCTCTGGCGTAACTCCATACGGCTTTAATTTCTTCGTAAAATAATTGGTCATTTTCACATCAGTACGGTGAACAAGATAGCCTATTAAATCATGTAAGTTCATATATCACCTCTATAAATTAAGATATAAAAGGATACAGCATACCAGTCAATCATTCACAATGAATGTATTTGTTTCACCATATATATGCTATGGCACATATATTAAAGTAGATTATTTTAATTGTCAAATGATTTACCTATTATTTTTCGAAAACCAAATCGTCCCTTTAGATTATAGAAGGAATGACTAATTTGACGTATTTCTCTGGCGATTTCTCCCTTATCGTTTTATGATATGCTAATAACATTTGATAAAATATGGTATCTATAGACAGTCAAACACCTTTAAAGATACCTCATCCAGTTTTCTTGCTGTTGCAAGATAAACAGCATGTAATCAGTTAACCACCCACATTAGTAACGAAAACATAAAGAAAAGGCATTCCAAATATGAAACACCTTCTTTCGTTTTATAAAACCATCCAACACGCTGAACTTTTCAATTTAATATAATGACTCGTTTAACTAAAGAAATTGATTACGTGCATAACGCTCTTCTCACTTTTCTTGCAAAATTTAGTGGATCATCAACGTCTTCGATATTAACGTAAATTAAATTTGGATCATCACATAACCACTCATTGTGTATAGACGAAACGATTATTCCTTGTTTAATAATTGTCGCCACAAATTCAGTGACTTCTTTTTGTAAGAGTGCTACTCGGCCTAGGCATAATGCCCGTCCGGTTTTATTGTCTCGTGATTCGAATGAAAAGGAAGTTGTTACTCTAAAACGTTTTCCCAAGATTGTTGCTCGTATTTCATCTCGGTTTATTGTTGCCACGCATTTCCCACCGGCGAATCCTTCTTGACCGCCAATGATTCTTGCAAACTGTTGACAAATTGATTCCTCATTAACCGCCATACCTTTAATCATTCCTCCTTTTACTATTAGATTATGAATTCATACATAGGTCTGAAACGGCAATGAATCTAATCTATTATAAAAAAAATGATGGCAATCTACCGAAAGCTATTAACTCAATTATTCTTGATTGTATGAATTGTTATCAGAGTTTAAATGGTGCAGAATTTTTATTCTATGCTTAATGGGCATCGGAGACTGAAAGCAAAACTCAGCTATTATATGGTAAGACATTTTTAAAAAGCATAAAAAAGACACCCTAAGGTGCTATCCTCCGACTTGAGAATCGTATCTATGTATGGAGAAATTTAGAAAAAACAAATACAAAAGAGAAGATTCTAACTATAATTTATAGAACTCTTATGTCATGACTTACTTACATATTTCCTTATTTACCAGAAGAAGAATCCCAGTTACATTATTTTCTGAACAGTCTCGTTAAAGCCATACCAAGAAATCCAGCGCCCATTCCTATTAGCCATCCAGTTTGGGCATTACCTAACATAGATCCCACTCCTCCACCAAGAAACATACAGCCAACGAATACTAATCCTCCAATTCCCCAATTCGGCCGTTCCATAATTCAATCACATCCTTTCAATAAAACATATGCGATTGGCTCCCTCAACTTTCTTCCATAGTTCATTATTTTGCTTAAGTTTAGCGCTTCAAGGAATTCATAAGATGTGAAGCTTGAGCCATTTATATAGATTGTAGAAATACGGGTATCAATCGTTATTAAAAATAACTGACGCATTTTAAACATCATCGATTTTATCATTTTGGACAACCTATTCTGTTAAATTGATATACATGCGAAAAAACTATCAAAATAAAACCCCAGAAATCCAACGGTCTCTGGGGCTTCCTTATATATTTAGCTCTTTTTGCTTTTTGTTTTGTTTATGTCTATACAGCAATTTTCGGCTTATTAGAGAAATCACTAATAAGGTCAGAATTAATAAGATAAGTTGCATAAATGATAAATCAAAATATTTAGCACCTGTAACGATTAAAAGTGTAGAAATCGTGCCTTTTACAACAAAAAAAATAATAACCCATAATCCGCCTTTTTTCCAGTCCATTTTATATTACCCTTTCCTACGTTTAAATTCTTAAAATATTTAATGATAGTTCTTAAATGTGACAACTTAATAGAAATCTATTATATTAACAAAAAATTCATGTCTAATTACATGCAACGATTCTATATTAAATGAAAATGATATTCATCGTCAATTTTATTGACTATTTGAATACTTATTATTTCTTTCTACTTTGTTTCTTATAAGCAACACACTTTTATATTCAAACAAAAACACCTCCATTACATTTGCACACTTAGTATGCGAATGCAAGAGGTGTTTTTTCATATACCATCAGGTAAGATTTCCTGCTTTGTTTATTTCTTGATACGTAGCTATTTTTTAATACACAATAACTGGATCATACGTGTTCAAACTATCATATACAGTTTTTGCAACATTAGGAAGAAGGTTCACACACCCACCTGATCCTCCTGTTAAATAAGCATTATTTCCCCAGTCTTTTCGCCAGCCGGCATCGTGAAATCCTTGACCACTATTTGTGAATGGAACCCAGTAATCTACTTGAACCGCATAATCAGCTTTTCCTACTGCGTTACCTCTTAGCGTATATGGTGTTCGTTTATAAAGGACGTACCACACACCTGGTGATGTATCTTCACCAGTACTATGTTTACCAGTTACTACATTTGTTGTAACAACTAATTTTCCATCTTTGTAAATCCAAATTTGTTGCTCTGCAATTGAAACTTCTGCATACGTGTCTCCGATGCCATTATTCGATGTTGTTTTATAACCGATACCTTCCTTCTCCCAACCATTCCCGTGAATATTAGAAGCAGAAAGCGATTTGTCGCCTTTCTCAAAGGCTTGTTGAACTTGTTTAGTTTCTTTTTCAACATCTAGTGCCCAGCCGTATCCTTGTCCTTTTACTGATATGACTGAACCGGAATGAGTTTTAAATGAGAAATCTTTATTTAATGTTGATTTGGCATTATTAATTTCAGTGATTTTCTTCTTAATGTCACTCGCATCAATTGTAACTTTCATATCCTTTGACATAGAGGCATTTTGAATTAAATCTTTCGCTTTTAAAGGATAAACTTCATCCTGCACTTTATACTCAACAGACTGCCCAAGAAGATTCTGTAGTGCTTTCTCCTCTTTTTTGACAATCGGATCGTCTTCTTTAATAGGTTTTATGTATGCAGACTTCAGATGAATTTCGCTTTTATATTTTTGTTTATCATAATCTTTCAGTAGACTAGTAACATCATACTGTTTTCCTTCAACACTTTTCGAAATAACAATTTTCCCTTGTTCTAGCTTCGCCATAGCATCTTGAGGCGCTTTTAATTTCTCATTCATAGAGATGAGCTTTTCTTCTACAAGTTTTTTCATCGTTTCACTACGATACTGATCTGCCTTCTCTGGTAGCAATGAATAATTTTCTCCCTTTGAGGAAGGAAAAAATGTCCACTGACTTTTTAATAGTTTCTTAACTTGAGGCAAATCTTTTTCCGTAAGTTCCGTTTTTGTATCTTTTTCATCTAAAATTTGTTGTTGATCAACATAGACTTTGTTTGCTAGTCCAGATGTCTTTAGTTTCTGTATTGCCTGATCAGCGCTCAGACCACCAACTTTTGTGTCATTAATTGTAACATTCGAATTGAAGTGAGTTGCCTGATAATAACTCATTCCCCCAATAAGAAGTGCAATTACACCAATACCCACTGCAATAAACTTCCAATTTGTATAACGTTTTTTTGATCTTACTCGTTTTTGATCAATTTCTTCAACTGATTCATTTGTTGTATTGTTGTTCATCAATCTTTCCCCCGTATGCATTAACGTCAAACGATTTTCAACTAAAATCATAAACTAGTGTACCTTATTTTTCCTAAAATTTCATTATTTCCGAACACATTTTATCGCAATTTAATGATTAAATTTAGATTTTTTAATAGTACGATGCATTGAACAGCCCTTTACAAGTTATAAAATGAAATTTCAATCAACCGTTATACGAAGGGAATTAACTACATCTTCTTCGGAAAATTTTTTCTCTTTACGCAAAATACGAATTATATTATCCATTTTATAAACATCACCTCCTAATTTTGTCAAAAAAATAAACGATAGTCCTTCTATCTAAAATGTAGAAGGACTATCATTTTTTCAGTTAGAGTATTTGTATAATCGTTTAACTTTTTATTTCCTGAAGGTCAAACGTGATGAAAATGATGAAATTTCATCTCATAGCCTTTAAATGAAAACATTATGTTTTTTATGGCAAACCAAGTTTATTTTCTTAGCTTGATGTCCCCCACATATCCAGCAGCCTAAGATGAAGTAAGAGTCTGTTCAACTAGATTTTTTCTAATATTTTTAGGAGCATCTTATTTCGCCTCGTCATATTTCACTAATTGAATTTAAAACACATCCGTATGCTATTTAGTAAAATTTACGATTCGAGACGTAATTATTGCAGTAATTAAGATAATAATAGCGGTTATCAAGCCAGATTCTCCAACCCAAATCTCAGTTTGATATCCTGTACTTGCACGTGCGAAAGGTCCTTGAATAATGGCATTCCAAGTAGTATGGATGATAACCGAAGGCCAAACGCTACCTGTGATTAGTCGTAAATAAGCTGTAATATAACTGAATGGCACAATACAAAAATAGATGCCAAGCACTGAAAGTAGGACAGATGGTCCCTCTACATATAGACCAGCAATAACAATTGGAACATGCCACGTTGCCCAAATCAATCCACTAATAAGGATCGGCCGTGAAAACTCTGCATCGACTAGCCTTGTGAGCATATAACCTCGCCAACCCATTTCTTCTCCCAAAACTGGGATTAAGTTAAGCAAACTTCCGAAGATGCCGCTCAATACAACTAGATAAATGAAACTGAATGGTGCCGCTACATACTGAAGTCCAAGTATATTGTAGATCGGTTCTAACATACCACCTTCAGGATGCTGAAACCTCGCAATTCCGCTCAGCCAGGCGATAGAATAAGTAATTCCACAAATAATCATAGGGATTAGCAGAGCAAAACCAATCCCCTTCCATACCTTTAAGTTACCGAGACCAAAAGATACATCTTTAAACCCTTCTTTCAGTATTATGCGAGTCAAAATAGAAGAAAGTGCTGGGGTAAACATATATACCACAATAAGCGGCATACTTTTCGTAATTATTACTACTACATTTAGGATAATAGAAGTAATGATTAAGATACTCAGAAAAAGTTGAAGTCCTATTTTAGCACGTTGGATTTTATCTTTATTGTGGAACGATTTTGCGTGTAATATCATTGTAATCCGCCTTCCCCCTTTCATTCACTTGTTTATCGAATTTACTTCTTGTCATTTCTACAGACACACCTTAGAATAAAAATATTTTGGCATACAGATTCATTCATCTTTAACATCACTCCCAAATTTATAATCTAGTTTTACTTGCAACTCATCCATGTAATTATTATTTATAAGTTGTCATAACCGATAGTACAAAAGTGTAATGATTAGTCTATGACCTGTGTCAATTAACCTTATGACACTATGTAACTAGAAAATATGATATGGAATAAATAACAATTGAATTAAGGCAATTGATTCGTGCAAGTACAATGAATCATTCTTGCTTTTACAAATAATTCAATTGAGGTGGAAAAAATGAATAAGAAAAAAATAATTGCAATGGTTAGTACAGCTCTATTAGTCACAGGAGGTGTAGAAGTAGGAAAGGCTCAAACAGTAGCAGTCGAAAATTCAGGTCAATCAATACAAAAAAATATAGTTAAATCCATACAATCACAGGCTTACCCATTAAAAACGATAGAGCCGTCAAAATCATTTGGGGATTTAAAACCACTTAAGAAAATGATTGGGAGCGCACAATATGTAGGATTAGGAGAGAATACTCATGGAAGCTCTGAAATTTTCACTATGAAGTTTCGCCTTGTGAAATATTTGGTTACTGAGATGGGTTTTACAAATTTCACAATGGAAGAAGATTGGGGAAACGGCTTAAAACTAAATGAATATATCCAAACAGGAAAAGGAAACCCTAGAGATTTTTTAAAGTTGTTATATCCTACTGATGAAATTATAGCCATGATTGAGTGGATGAAAGATTATAATGCTGATCCATCCAATAAAAAAAAGATCCAATTTATTGGGCTCGACTTAAAAACGTTGGACCAAGGCAGCTTTAATAAAGTAATTGATTATGTAAGGGTGCATCGACCGGATTTGTTGGCAGAAGTAGAAGAAAATTATAAAGAATTATCGTCTTTTACTGAAAGTATACAGGAATATATGAAACTTACTCCTGAATTGAAAGAGAAGTTCAAAGCAAACGCTGAGAGGGTAGCTCGATTACTAAAAGATGAGAGTGAGCAAGCCAACACAGAAATAGTTTCACCTGAGTACATCTGGGTGAAAGCAACGGCAAGTGCAATAGAGAAATTTACCACAATGCTACTTCCTAACGACTATCCAAGTATGATAAAGCTACATGAGCAATACTTGGCCGATCATGCAATGTGGGCACAAGAGACATTTGGTGGTAAAACGATGGTATGGGGACACAATATTCATATAGCTAAAGGAATTATCGATGAGAAATTATACCCTTATGTTGCGGGGCAGTTTTTAAAGGAACGTTTAAACAATAATTATGTCACAATTGGTAGTACAACTACGGAGGGGAATTTCACCTTATATAGCGAATATAATCCTTCCACCGGAGGTAAGATTACAACAGACGCTATTCCACAAGATGTAAAAAGTTTCAATTACACTCTCGGAAAAGTGCCCTATAAAACGTTTTTATTGGATAACCGTCACCTTAAAGGACAAGCAGAGAAATGGGTTAAAGCAAAAAGACCATTACTAAGTATAGGAGGACAAATCATCCCCAACAGTTCGGTATACTTTGATACTTCATTGCTTGAGCAATTTGATATTATTTTTCATATTCGAAAAACAAGTCCATCTCATATTAAATAAAAGTACAAAACAATCCCGTTCTTGCAGATGTAAGAACGGGATTGTTTTGTGGGGATTAATAAAGTGAAACTTTAATCAGCAAGTTTTTGTTCATCCCCCACTTATTATTAGCCTTCACCAATCGTGCGTTTACCGGCAGCCCGCCCCCCACCTAACGCTGAATTTTGAGGCGGGGGTCTTACTGCCTGGCAAATAGCGGGATACAAGCATCTTTGTTAACTAGAAGTAAACTGCTCTCCCCCTTTTTAATATCATTTAGAACTGTCATATGACACTTTTACACTAGTGAGAATGACAAAAAAAGCAGTATGATTCGGTTATTACATAGATAGGAGCGATGAACTTTATGAAATCAAAATTCATCCAGAATGGTTATTTTTTATTGCTAACTTTCGTTACAGGATTATTTTATTTTTGTTTTTATCTAATAGCTCTGCTATTCAGTTTTACCCTTTCATTTACGGTAATTGGGATTCCACTAGTTATACGCGTACTACAGACTACGACACCTTTTATCCAATTCGAGCGCATACAGACGAAAATTTATACTGATATTTCGACCGACTCTTACGATAAAAGTATAAAAATGGCTACATCAAACTGGACTCAGGTGAAATTAGTGCTTACAGATCGTCGCACTTGGTCTGCTGTCTTTTGGTTAATGCAGAAATTTGTGATTGGCATTTTCAGTCTCATTAGTGCAATCATTTTTTATGTAATGCCACTTATGCTCCTGTTGGCACCACTACTGTATCGATACATCGATATGAATATTATATTCATACAGATAGATACTTTTGCCAAGTCACTCTTTGTAATGTTTATAGGTATAGTATTTACCGCCATAAGTATTAGGATAGTAGAAGGTTTGACAAAGAAAATTGGGGGCTATACACGTAGTATGATTCGGCAACTAAATCAATAAAAGTTTGCAGTCTGTGAATAGTATCGTAGTTTTAAATTAAAAAGTATAATAAGGCAGGAAGGATTAAATTATAATATAGGAAGAAAATGGTAGGCTATTTAGGGGGTAAAGAACTTGTTAGATATGGTTAAGTATTGGTTTTGGTATGATTGGATTATGTTGGGGGTACGCCTACTTGCTAGTGTGTCTATCATTCTAGCTACATTAAATTTTCAGGATGGTTTAACATTACCACTTTGGAGTATTATTCTTTGGGAAATTATTGCCTTCTCTATTCCATGGGTAGCCTTACTATTCAATTATAAATATTATTTGTTCACAGAAATACTGCTGTATGGTGGACTATGTATATATTTAACCTCATTATTTCCAGGAGCTTACAACACATTTCTTATATCAGTGTTTCTAATTGCTGCGAATAGTAAGCATTTGTCCTATTATTGGACAGCTCCAATAACAGTTTTTATAACGACTGGAATTTTCTATGCGGTTGCGCCAAGTAATAGCTATTGGGTTATGGTCACCTATTATGGATTCGCATATGTAATGGGTTTCGCTTTTCATTTATTAATCGTCAATCATAAACAAAATGAATCAATTCGTAAACAAAACGCGGTACTTGAGCAATATATGTCTCAGATTGAACGCATCACACTGGCGGAAGAACGGAACAGACTGTCGAGTGAGCTTCATGATACAGTTGGTCACGCTTATACTTCTATTATTATGGGGATGGAAACGTTGCGCACCGAACTTGCTACTGAAATGGGTATACAGAGGCTAGATTCTCTGCTTGAAATGGGACGGAAAAGCATCGAGGACGTGAGAGGTTACCTACATCAAATGGATTCTCCGTGTCAATCGCCTTCCTTAATTCAATCTCTCCAAAATCTTGGAGCCGAATTTCAGGAGCACGCTCAGGTTAATGTAAGTTTTCGAGCATACGGAGAGGAATATGAATTGTCTCGGCAAGCAAAGATAGCGTTCATTCGTTGCTTACAAGAGTCCCTTACGAATGCAGTACGCCATGGTCAGGGAACTGAAATTATAGTTTCATTGCAGTTTGAACAACAATATACGAGATTAGAAATTCAAGATAATGGAAAAGGAAATGTAGAATGGCAGGAAGGCTTCGGTATGAATGCGATGAAAGAACGAGCAATGAACTTGCAAGGTCAATTGTCTGTATATACAAAGCCAGAGGAAGGAATGCTTGTTACTTGTACCATACCGCGACAAACTGAAATAAAAGATGGACTTATTCGTTTGTTAATTGTAGACGATCAGCCATTTGTCCGGGAAAGTTTGAGGACACTACTCGATAGATATGAAGATTTAAATGTAGTCGGTTTAGCTGAAGATGGCAATGAAGCCATCGATTTGTGTGGGCGCCTTCAACCCCATGTTATACTTATGGATTTAGATATGCAGCACATGGATGGAGTCGAAGCAACCAAAAAAATCAAGCAACAATGGCCACATATCCGCGTATTAATTTTCACAACGTTTCAGGATACCGAACAGGCGTTGGAATCACTTCGCAACGGTGCGGATGGTTTTTTACTTAAATCTATTGAAACGTTGGAGCTAGCCAATACGATCCGACTTATTCACAAAGGTGGGACACTAATTGATCAGGGAATGTCTCACAAAATATTTGAGAAGTTTGATGAGCAAAAAGAGACACCAGAATCAAAAGCAGCCGCTTATGAGCTAACAGCTAGGGAGATAGAAATATTACAGCTAGTAGCAAAGGGACTTCGATACACTACCATAGCATCAAGGTTATATTTATCGAATGGTACGGTCAGAAATTATGCTTCTACAGCTTATACAAAGCTAGGAGTCTCTAACAAAGAAGAAGCTGTTCAAAAGGCTCTAGAAATTGGAATTATTGAATAAAAAAGTGTTTTTTGTTTCTTTACAGCAAGGTAAAATGTAGTTACAAGGTACAGTAAAGGATAAAGTGAAACTTTAATCAGTGGGGTTTGTTCATCCCCCACTGATTATCAGCCCTCACCAATCGTGCTGCCCGTTAATGCGGGATAAACAACATCATTACATTAATCCTTTTTAGGGAGTACAATCCCTTTATATAATTGAACTGTAATCAAGTAATAAATCGAGTAAATTACTACAAAAATAACAAGTGGTAACCAAATACGAAAGTACGGATCAGCCAAAAGAACGCTGAACATGTTCATACCAACTAATATGTGAGTAATCCCCACAATTGCTGGGAATAAGAATATGAAGAATAACTCTTTATAGATTGATTTTGTTAATAATTCTCGGCGAACACCAATTTTACGAAGCATTTGATAACGTGCTACATCTTTTGATGCTCCCGACAGAACTTTAAACATTAAGCAACTTGCCATCATTGCTAAAAATGCAACTCCAACGAAAAAGCCCATAAACATTAGTCCGCTGGAAAAATTATGACTCATAATATATTTTTGATACTTACTATCCAATTCTTCCGCTTTCACATTTTTATATTTTGCTATCTGTAATTCATCAAGTTTTTTCCATTCTTTTATGTATGATCCAAAATCATCTGTTTTCCCTATAAACACAGTACTTTCTTTACCCTTCAACCCATCGTATATGTTTTGTTCTACAATTTTGATTTCATAATGAGGATACATATAATTTGGCTGGATCGTTCTGAAAGCCTGAATCCATTGTTTTGTGTCGATTTCTCCTTTAACCAATTTTATTGAAAATGCACCAATTGGTATTTCCTCTGAAACTTTCTCTATTTTCATACCTTGCAAGAAAGGGCGATTTTTTTCTACATCTTCTTTAAGATAATAAACATACCTATCATCAACTTTGTAATGGTATTCAAATTTTTCTTGAAATAAGATACCATCCAAAATTTTCTTTTCTTCCGCAGTTGGATTATGAATGACTGAATCGTAAATTCGCATTTGATCTGTCATGTTTATAATGTTGTTTTTAAATGCCATACCACAAGCAATTCCACCAGCACCAAGAGCCACTAAAATTGCTACTGTTGCAAGCACATTTGTTAGACTATTAATGCGGAAATTTAATTGTGCAAAAGTAAAAGCATTGAGGCCTTTTTCACTACGTTTTTTATTACTCTTTAGCTTGTTAATCATAACTGGGAGAAGGGATCCAAATATAAGGTAAGTACCAGCGGTTGCTGAGATTAATCCAACGGCCATTAATCCCAAAGCAATTAGCGAATTTGCATATGACATATAGATCAGTGATGCATAACCAATACCTAATAAAAGAATACCAAGGAATGCAATTACAACTGTCATTTTTCCTTTTATGGCAACACGTTCTGTTTGTGCATCTGCATGTACAAGTTGCAGTACAGAAATACGCGATAATTTAATACTATTCATAATTGCAGATAATACAAATAGTGCAAAGAAGAAGACGCAAGTAATAGCTAATGATGGCAGATAAAATGCTTTATAACCTTCACCAGCAAACTCGAGTTGTTTCATTAATAACTGACCGATCCCTTCTGCAAATCCTACACCAACTGTAATACCAATCGCAAGAGACGCAGCGCCTAATACGATTGTTTCGATAAACATAAGTAATGTAACTTTATGCTTTTTTGCTCCTAACATCATATACATACCAAATTCTTTTTGACGAAGAGCTGATAAGAAAGAGTTTGCATATAAAATAAAAAAAAATGTGATAACCGCTAACAAAAAGGAACCAATTTTAAAGACAGCCACAATATCCCTAATAGAAGAGTTAGATTCAAGGAATGTTTTATTGGATGCTAGCGTTTGAAACATATAAAAAGTTGAAATAGAGACAATAAGACCAACAAGTAAAACAATGTAATCTTGCAACTTACTTTTTAGGCCTGACATAGAAAGCTTAAATAACATGATTGAACTTCCTTCCTTACGCTTTTTGTGTGCCTAAGTTTGCAAGCACGTCTAAAATTTCTTTATAGAATTCTTCACGGGTACCACCGCGATGAATTTCTTTATATAACTCACCATCTTGAATGAATAAAATACGCTGACAGTAACTTGCGCTATAAGGATCATGCGTAACCATCATAATGGATACACCTTGCTCTTTATTTAAGCTTGTCATGGCATTAAGTAAACTCGTTGCATTTTTAGAATCTAGAGCTCCAGTCGGCTCGTCTCCCAAAATAATTGCTGGTTCATGAACTAACGCACGTGCTGCTGCAGAACGTTGCTTTTGTCCACCAGATACTTCAGAAGGATATTTTTGAAGTATAGCTGTAATGCCTAACATATCAGCTACTTTTTCTACTTTCTTTCCAATGTTACGAGATGAAACACCTTGAAGTGACAGTGGGAGTGCGATATTTTCATAGATAGATAAATTTTCTAATAAGTTAAAGTCTTGGAAAATGAACCCTAACTTTTGTGAACGAAAATCAGAAAGTTCACCTTGCTTCATTCTCGTAATATCCGTTCCTGCAATTTCAACAATGCCGCCTGTCGCTTTATCTAACGTTGAAATTACATTTAATAATGTTGTTTTACCAGAACCAGAAGGCCCCATAATACCGACAAACTCCCCCTCTTGAATTGAGAATGATACACCTTTTAATGCATGTGATTGATTCTCACCTTTTTTACCGTACAATTTTTGAATGTTTTTTACATCTACAACTGGCTTTATCATTTATATCCTCCTACATTTTTTTATTTCATTACAATAAGCTAACTACGTTTGTTTACTACTAATAAAATAGTCATGTTGCATTCACCCTAAAGCTACAATGAAGTCTTTCCTTTTTTCTTCTTTGCTCACCTCATCACTTTGAATACACCTATGATAAACTATGAAAATTAGGAAACACCCTGTAAAATCCTTAAGAATTCTTAAGTTTTATAAAAAAAGCTTATGGAACCTGTAATTCCATAAGCCGGTCTATTTGATTGGATGTTCAACAATAAAGGACATCCAGCCATCTTTATATTCTGCATGTATATTACCATCATGAAGTTCAACAATTCTTTTTGAGATAGCAAGTCCCAGTCCATTTCCTTGATCATTTTTTCTTGCCTTATCACCCCTGAAAAACCTTTCAAACAATTTATTTGGATCGCTAACAGGCGGTCTCTCGACTATATTTGATACTTTTAAAATTGCTTTGTTATCCATTAATTCAAGACATATGAATAATTGGGATGGTTTCATGCTGTAATTTATCGCATTCATAAACAGATTTTCATATACACGTACCATTTTTTCTGCATCTATGAAGATAGGTATTATTTCTTGTGTAATTGATTTTTGAACGATTAAACTTTCCTTTTCAAATATAGGAATGTATTCTCCAACTATTTGCTCCAACAGACCTGATAAATCAACTTCATTAAGATTTAACTTAGCATCTATGCCTGATAAACGAGTATATTCAAACAGCTCATCAATTAAATATTTCAATCTCTGTGACTTTGAATAAGTGGTTTCAAGGTATTCCTGTAGTTGTGTGTTATTGTTGTATTGCCCTCTTTTTAATAAATCTAAATAACCAATAATAGATGTCAACGGTGTGCGTAAGTCATGAGATACGTTAGTTATGAGTTCATTTTTTGTACGTTCTAATCGTCTTTCTTGTTCAAATGTATTTTCCAATTCCTTAGACATATAGTTGATATTTTGAGCAAGTTGGGTCAATTCGTCCTTCCCCTTAATCCCAATTGTTAGACCTAGTTTTCCATTGGCAATATCATTCACGTTATCAGAAATAAGCTTCAAATATACTATTTTCTTTCGAACCAATATCAAAAAAAGTATAATAAAGGTAAAGATTGCGAACGCGAATAAGAACAACATTGCGACATTGAATTCAAACATACCAAATTCTTCGTATTTTATAAATAATGGATCTATGACGTATGCCAAAATGAGGATTGTTAAACCAAATGAAATAAAAAAACTAATTGCAACAGCACCAAGAAGTTTTATAATAATCTTATTTCTGAAACTAACATTCTTCATATTTTATACCCAATTCCCCAAACAGTTTTAATGTAAATGGGATGTTTAGAATCCTCTTCAATTTTGTCTCTTATTTTTGTAATATGCACCATGACGGTATTGTCTGATTTATAAAAAACCTCTTTCCAAACTGCTTCATATATTTTTGCTACACTCATAACACTCCCTTTGTTGCGGGCAAGTAGTTCGAGAATAGCAAACTCTTTTGGAGTTAACCTTGTTTCTTTTCCTCTTACCCATACTTGACGTGTATCTGTATTTACGGTTAAGTCACCAATTTCTAGAATGCTTTTATTATGTTCTACGGACGTATTGTATTTTTTAAATCTTCTTAATTGGGATTTCACTCTAGCGATTAATTCTAATGGGTTAAACGGTTTTGATAAATAATCGTCTGCACCAGAGGCTAGGCCCTGAATTTTGTCTATATCCTCAGATTTTGCAGATAGCATAATGATAGGCATATTGCGATTTTCCCTAATTTTCATACATGCTTCAATGCCATCCATATTCGGCATCATAATATCTAAAATAACCAAATCAAATTCCTTTTCTTCTAACAGTTGTAAAGCTTGTATAGCATCTTCTGCCTTTTGAGTTTTTAGACCTTCATTTTCTAGATATACAGAGATAAGATTTCTAATCTCTTTATCATCATCAACAATAAGAATTTTTGACTCCATATTATTCCTCCACATTAAATGCAATAAGTATACAATAAAGCATATATTTGTTGTTACTTACTTAATAAACTTACTAGAGATAGTTTCTATCTTTTTTTCTTTAATTAAGACGATTCTTTGTAAAATACACAAAAAGACCGTCACAGTATTGTGACGGAAAAACAGGAAAATTTCAATAACTAATACTACTATTATTTATTTTTAGCTTTTAAGACACCCAGCGCTATTTTGGTTGCTTCTGCAATAAGCTTATCATCGTATTTAGCATCCTCTTTATCATGATTAGAAAGTATCGCAAGAACAATTGGCTTTTTATTTGGTGGCCAAATAATTGCGATATCATTTCTGGTTCCATAAGATCCCGAGCCCGTCTTATCAGCTACTTCCCATCCTCCTGGAACTCCAGCACGAATTAAGTTATCTCCGGTAGTATTCCTTTTCATCCAATCTATTAATAAATCCCGTTTCTCAGTTGAAAGTACATCTCCTAACGCAAAAGCCTGAAGACTAGTAGCTAATGCCTTTGGGGTACTAGTATCATGTACGTCTCCTGGATGCACTTCGTTTAACTCTGGTTCAAAACGTTCAGGATTTGTAACGGTATCTCCTATTTCTCTCAGTGATTTTTTGAATTCGCTAGGTCCACCTAATTGTTTAAGAATAAGATTTTGCGCAGTATTATCACTATATCGAAGGGAAGCATCTGCAAGCTCTTTCAGAGTCATACCCCTATCAACATACTTTTCTGTAATTGGATTGTAATTAACAAGATCTTCACGAGTATACAAAACTCTTTGATTTAGATCTTCTATTGATTTCTTTTGTAAAAGTACTCCCACAGCTAAAGCTTTGTGGGTAGATGCGTATGCAAACCGTTTATCTGATTGATACGTAACGGTTTGATTCGTATCAGTGTCCAATGCATAAATACCAAGTTTAGCATCAAATTCTTTTTCAAGTTTAGCAAAAGAATCATTACCATTAGTTTCTTGTTTGATTTGATTTGTTTGTTTCGTTTGTTTAAGTGATTCAGATTGAGTATTACCATCGGAACAGCCTATAAGCGTTGCACATGAAAGAAATACTACAGGTACCATCTTTTTGTAATGTAAAATGTTAAAAAACTTGTTTAAGACTATCATACATTTTCAACCTCTTTCAAGAATATATAGTTTTTTTAGGTGTTATACATACCGACACAATGAAAAAGTCTATCGGATATCACTCTTCTTGCATCTCACTTTCCATAAAGTGAAACTTTAATCAGCCCTCACCAATCGGGCTTTTACGGGCAGCAGGGCCCCCATCTAACTTCTTTACTTTCGCTGAATTTTGAGGTGGGGATCTTACTTCCTGGCAAATAGCGGGATAAAATGAGCGAATTATCATGAACACCTGTTTTATACGTATACTTAATAGACAACCTAAATAACAAGTTTGTTCCATTTTTATCAGTAGTCGTATCTAGAAACCTAAAAAAATCCATTTAGAAAATCTAAATGGACTTTTTCACTCATATAATCCTATCTATAGTTAAACGAATAAGATTAAATAAATTTAAATTTTCTTGCTTTATCTACTAAACTGTTTAGGCATTTCTTTAACGTGCTTATCATCATCACGCCAATCATAGGTTTCTTTCTGTGAAATATCTAAAGTTTGATCTCCAATTCTAACAATATTCTTATTTACCCATTCAATATATGGATCGGTATCTGGATAATTCCAATATATATTTTTCTCTGAATCTGTATCAAGGTTAACTAATTCACCCCTAACAGCATCCGCACTTAATGATCCTGCATTATGAAAATAAGTCTTGATGAGATATTTTCCATCTGGAGATTTCACTGTTCGAATGAATTCCCCTTTTGGAACACCTTGCAAACTAAAAAGTTTCCAATATCCAAATCCAATTATAATTACTAACATAGTAAGTATAGTTAGTAATACTTTTCTTTTTGTTTTTTTAATTTCACCTTTTGTATTTATAATACTCATTCAACTCCATTCCACAGAACGCATACCATATTATACCATTAAATAAATGGTATAATATATCAAAAATAAAAATCCTCCCGTAATAGCATTATAAAAAGGGCATGTGATGGTCTCCCTATTTATAAAGTGAAACTTTAATCACCCTCACCAATCTGGCTGCCCGTTAATGCGGGATAATCATGAAAATTCCCCTTTAAGAAAAAAATAAAAAATCAGACAGTATACTTGAATTGCTCTTCGCATGAGAATATACTAATAAAGCAGGCTATGACGTTCCTTCCTTCTAACTTCTTTGGCCAAATAGGGATGTTACTTTCCTGCTAAACACATAGGCTATGACAATTCTTCCTTCTTTGTAGAAATTTCAAATTGTTTTAGAGTTGTCAATTCCCTATGAAAAATAATTAGACTATAAAACCTCTTTCTTCTTTGGGATTGAATAAACTTTAGTTTATCAACCATTGATGTAGAGGTTTTCTTTTCTTAATTAACAAATTACCACTTAACAACTAAATGTTATATCCCTAATTTTCCACTAAAAAATAGCTATGTACCCTCTGTGCATTTTTCTACAATTAGTGTGTTTATACATATAAAAATAAAAATCTACCACTGAAAGGAGGAGAGTCAGACTATTCCCCTCTTTTATAAGGCGTGAATAGCTGGCGTTCTCATGAAAAATTCTATTTACATAAGAAGAAGTTTGAAAGTAATTATAAAAAGAGAAGAAAATAAACTACCGAACATTTATTTAGCCACTGTTTTAAAAAACTTGGAAAATTTAGGATTTACTTTTTCCGAGCCTTTAATAGAAGAGTTGCAAACACTTTCGGTTGATGCATTCACATCGTTTTACAAAGAGTTGGTAAAACATTTAAAAGAAATGGTTGGAGCACATATTCAGTTTACTCCTATGTATCCAAACTTTCCGCAACAAATGATGGATTTAAGTGACGCTGATTTATACATTAATGCCATTATTCATTATGTGACGTTGCGCCTACCTGTATCAAAAGTAGAAGAACGACTTCCTCTTTTAGATAGAGTTGATTTGAAAGTTATTGACTTAGGAAGTGAAGAAGATTTCAATCAAATGATTTCTCAATTGATTAGTGCAAACAGCTCTATTTCCTCAACTGATAAGACGGATGTAGAATGGGCTATTACACACACTGAAGATGTTTCCTGTTTTCTACCTAATGTAATTCCTCATAAGGAAAATATGTCTTTTATAATTGGGGTTTTATTAATAAACAGAAAAATATCAGCCGATGCTGCTGCAAAGTATTTTAAAACAGCAACTGATGTTCTTCGCCTTGCAGTTGCTTTATCTGAAGGCGATGTGAGTTTAGCATCCTCCGTCCGATTCAAGAAGTTTAACCGAGCAGAAAGACGCTTCCTTTTAGGATTGTTAGAGCAATGCGGAAACATTACCGAAGATATGCTTCGATACAAAAAACGTTGGATTCGTTTAGGTGAAATTCTTCATCCAGCAGAATATCATACTCGTTTCCCAAAAACCCACCGAGCATTTGAGATTCTTCGCAACAACATTAAAGTTGAAACATTTAATGGAAAAATAGAAGCAGCTTTGTTGAATCGTGATATCATGACAGCAAAAAATCTTTTAAAAACTCGCCCGGGGGAATTTGCCAGACGCTTGGATCATTTAATCCGTTTATGTAGTGATAAGTCAACAGATGTTTTCAATATTCTCGAAGATTTTCTAAGTATAATAGGAAACGTTTCTACTCCTGTATTACTTCAACTCACAGCTCATTTTAAGCATCGAAATGATAAAAATGAATTTCGTACCTTTTTTCCAAAGGGAAATGTAGCAAAAGCTATAGGTATCGAAAATACACTTCCATTTATCTCAGAGGATATTTGTTTAATGATTGTAAAAATGTGTGAAGATACTTTAAAAAATCGCTTCGCAGAACTTCCAAGTCTCGGAAAAGTATTTTTGGATGAACAGTTAAAAAATCACTTAGTTCCCTTCTCTCAACGTTCAGCCAGCAAAGCGCTTCGCACATTATCTCGAGGAAGTAAAGTAGATTTGCCAGAAGGAGATACGATTCGTTTTTTCCTATGGTGGAAAGAAGGCTATGTGAATGGACAACATACAGGACGTGTTGACATTGATTTATCTGCTGCAATGTACGACGAAGATTGGCAATACAAAGAACATGTATCCTTCACGAACTTACGTTCAAAAAATTTCAAAGCCTACCATAGCGGAGATATTACTTCTGCACCAAAGGGGGCATCTGAATTCATTGATTTCGATATTCCGTCTGTGCTGAAATATGGTGCACGCTATGTAGTAATGACTTTGCTTTCTTACACAGACCAACCGTATAAAGATTTACCAGAATGCTTTACTGGTTGGATGGTTCGTCAATATCCTGGTTCAGGTGAAATATTTGAACCTTCTACTGTTCAAGATAAAGTGGATATTACTGCCGACACCCAAATCTCTATTCCAGTTATTTTAGACTTAAAGGAACGAAAATTGATTTGGACAGATTTGTCTCTTACGAGAGATCTAACTTATGATAATACCATCGAGGCTAATCAAAAAGGTATGATACTAGTTGGGAAGGCTTTAACTAATTTAGTTAAACCGAATTTATATGACTTGTTCCGATTACATATTGAAGCTAGAGGTGAACTCGTTCAAGACATCGAAGAAGCAGAAAGCATTTTTTCTTTGGATAAAGGGATTACTCCTTTCGATATTGAAAAAATAATATCTGATTTTATAGCTGACTCAAAAGGCTAACTACATTACAAACATTGATAATGCGTGGAAAATATCGATGTATAATGTCTATGTGAAACAGGACCTGATAGATGCATATCAGGTCCTGTTTTTTATTTAGTAGATACTAAATAGTCCGGTTAATCACTATTCATCTAAATACACTATACTAATAAAGTGAAATTTATTCGAAAGAAGTTCATTAGTTAATATGTATCTAATTAAGAAACAGTCATATACCAGCCCAAACATCTTTTCCATATCGCCCTTCATCTTGCACACGATCCAACCAATTTCTTGCTTCTTGTTCACTGACTTCATGAATTTCTTGATATGCTTGACAAAGGGTATCTTCTACATCCGGAGCCATTTTACTTCCATCACCACATATATAAAGATGAGCTCCATTATCTAATAACGAAATTAAATTGATTCTATCTTGTTTTATTAAATGCTGCACATATGTTTTTGGATGTCCCTCTAGACGAGAAAAAGCTGTGTGTAAAGAGATTAATCCATCTCTTTCATCATTTTCTAGTTCTGTACGATAAAGATAATCTTTTTCAGGATGACGACAACCAAAATATAGATGTGCTTCTCCTAAGTTAATACCTTTTTGCTTTTGAACACGACGCGCTTGCAAGAATCCACGGAATGGTGCAATTCCAGTACCTGGCCCAACCATAATAATTGGTGTTTCTGGATCTTTAGGTAATTCAAAGTTTGATTGTGGCGTTCGAATGAAACAGATAATCTCATCTTTATTATGACGCTGAGCTAAGTAATTAGAAGCGACTCCTTCATATGTCCCTTCCCCACTCCATGCAGGCGCATTAACAACACCGACCGTAATGCTCAGACGATTGTGTGCAACGAGTGGAGAACTTGAAATAGAATAGTAACGCGGTTTGAGCGCAGGAAGAAGTTCTAAAAAGCGTTCAAATCGGATTTCACAAGCCTCATACTTTTCAAGAAGGTCCAACATTGAAATCCGTTTCTTTAGTATTTGTTCATGGTAAACTCCTTCTTCTAATAATGCTTCCAATTCTTTTTTATGAGGAGGACATGCTGTGAATGTTACCATTTCTCGTATTTGTGCTCGAGTGGCTGCTTCTTGAACTTCAACACTATAACTAAGAAGGTCCAATAAACTAACAGGACTGTCTAAAGGTATGTGATTTATACTTCGTCCACTTGCACTCAGTATAACTTGATCCTTCCCATTTAATCCAAAGCGTCTTAAAATTCGGTTGATATTTTTCTCGCTATTAACTGGCAGCACTCCAAGGTGGTCTCCTTCTTTATATGTAGCGCCTTCTGGCAAGGATACCTCGATATGTCGTGTACTTCTATCACTACTGGATGATTGGAGTTCACGATTTTCTAGTATAGATGCATAAACTGCTTCATATGTTCGTGCAAGAGGAGATCCTCCAAGACGACTGACAAATTGCAAACTCAAAGTACTGCGCTCTTTTTCCATATTTTTGTTGAGCTCCAATCCAAATGCCTTCATTGCATCAGACCACATACTTTGTTTCCATTGCTCGAGCTGTTCCTCGAAATCACCACTTGCATCTGCTTCTCCGCGTTTAGAAAATCTTGTTGCTCCTTTTTGAGCCATCTGCTCATCAATGTATCTTGGAATCCGTTGATAGGTACTAGCCCAATTATGATCTCCACAACCAAAAACTGCGTATTGAACCCCTTTTAGCTCATCCGGTTTTAGTTCCTCCAACCATTGCACAAACTGCCCTGCATTACTTGGCGGTTTTCCATTATAAGAAGAAGTCACAATAAGTACCGCTCCTTCTTTTGGCAAACTTCCAATTCGGTCGTTAAGAGCTACCACTTCCGTTTGAACTCCTTCTAAACTAGCTGTATCCGCTAATTCTCTTGCAATACCTTCTGCTACACCTGTATCCGAGCCGTACAGAACAAGAAGTGAAAGATTATCGGCCCCAATAATAGAAGGTGTCTTCTGAACGTGCTGCTTAATTTCATCGTTTTTCAGCTTGTCCTCTGTAGGTGCAAGAACAGTAGGATGGCTAATAGTTTGTTTTCGGGGTAGAATCCTAATCTTAAAATCGCCGGGCTTTAGCGTTAATGTTTGTTTTACTTCCAGCTGATAGTTTTGATAATCGATTAATTCAAAATGTTGAAGAAGCATTCCCATTACAAGAGTGGCTTCATGAAGTGCAAATTGCATACCGATACATGCTCTCTGGCCATTTCCAAATGGCTTATAAGCATGATTAGGAACCTTATCCAGCTCTTCAAATCGTTCAGGTTGGAATTCTTCCACATTGTCTCCCCATGCATCTTTATCCCTATGTAGCTGTGGAATAAGAACAGAAATACGATCTTCTCCTTTCTTAATTGGGTATTTCCCGCCAATCACTGTATCTTCTTTTGCATAGAGACTGAATGCTGGAGCGGTAGGCCATAGACGCAGTGATTCATTTAAAATCATCCGTATATACTTCAGTTTCATAACTTGTTGGTATGTTGGAGTCGAATCTGTCAAAACACGGTCTACTTCTTCATAGGCTTTTTTCAATTTATCCGGATTCTTTAATAAAAAGTAAATTGCAAAAGATAACAATCCACTTGTTGTCTCATGCCCAGCTATTAAAAAAGTGATAATTTGGAAACGAATGTTTTCATCATCTAATTTTTCACCAGTTTCCGGATCTGGCACATTTAACATACGGGAAAGTAAATCATTTTCTTCCTGATTTCCACTACTTTTACGTTCAGCAATAATATTATCTACTAAAGAAAACATAGATTGGATATCATGCTGAAATTGACGTTTCGTTCTCCACATAAGTTTGTCTTCTATATCCAGCCGCTGCAATTGGTGCATCGCCTCATCTAGAGCACGGGTCATGCTAGTAATAAAAGGATGAGGTGTCTCACGATAAAAGCTATTAAATCGGTAATTAAAACCACATAGACCAATTGTATCTAACGTAAGGCGAGTCATATCCTCTGGAACATCTACGTTTTCATTCGGATTAAGCCGTGCCCATTTTTGAACGAGTTGTACAGCAATATCAACCATCATAGCATGGTAATCTTTCATTGCCCGTTGGCTAAATGTAGGCATCAAAATATTATGAGCTTTTTTCCAGTTAGGCTCGTGAGTCTCGCTTGTAAATAATCCGTCTCCAGCAAAGGCGCGAACTTTTGCTAAAGCACCCTCTATACTTTTATCGAACCGTGTTTCGTCACAGACTTCTGCTACCAGTTCATGTCCGGAAACGACAATAATGGTATCACTTAAAGTTTGAATTTGAAAAATGGGACCATACTCTTCCGCTATCTTGATAAAGGATAGGGTCGGTTTATCTTTATCGATTAATGGGAGATTACCCAGCGGTCCATATGTTTTCGGCTGAGGAATGGCAGATACTTTTTTTTCCATTTAAAACACCCTTTCAAAAAAGCATGAAATAACATATCCCATTTAATAAAGAGGAAATAGCAACTAATCGCCTGGGATAAAGATATGTAATTGATTACCTTATTTTATCTTTTCCCTAACTATTCATGATTATGATATTACGTATAAGCTTGGCAATTAGATTTCTAACTTGTAGAAAAATACTAAATTAAAATGAAGCGAATAAATATAGTTGGAGCCTTTTAATGTTGGTGTTAAAAGATAATCTAAACTTGTAATGTTTATGAGAAATTGCAAACGGATCTCATCTCTTGTATTTGTTTATAAAAACGATTATTTTGATTCATTTTCTTCTAAAACACCCCAAAAATAGAGAAGTTGACGAGCTTAAGATTGTAGTATTCGAAAAATCAGTAGTTTAGTTAAACCAATACGATAAGCAAGTATACCGTGTTACTAATGAAAGAGGACCTGATATGAACATCAGGTCCTCTTTTACTATATAATTATTTCCCTGCTTCTTTTAGTTCTTTTCCAGCTTTAAATACCGGCGCCTTAGCAGCAAAAAACTTGTAGGAATCATTATCAAGCGTTTTATTTTTCTCTACCGATTTAGCTTCTCGACAGCTTCCGCACTTGTATCTACACGTTTAACGAAAAAAACTAATAGTAGTGCAACAACATTCATGCCAAGCGCTACATAAAACGAATATTGAATTCCAGATAATAAAGCCTTCTGAGTTACTATTGCCTTCGTAGTTTCTGTAAAGGTTGTTGGATCTATATGAGACATTAAACTTTCAGCTTTTGTTTTTGTTACAGAGTTCATAATCGTAACAAGAATAGCAGTACCAATCGAACCAGACACTTGTTGAGCTGTATTATTAACAGCTGTACCGTGCGGATTTAAGCGAGTTGGCAATTGATTAAGACCATTTGTCATAAGTGGCATCATAACCATCGCCATCCCAAACATCCGCAGTGTGTAGATAAGAATAATATGTGTGTGACTAGAGTCAATTTGCAGACTTGCCAACATATACGTTGAAACAGCTGTAATGGAAAGCCCCACTATGCCAAGAATCCGAGGACCATATTTATCAAATAGTTTACCTGTAATTGGTGACATAATCCCCATTATTACCGCACCTGGAAGCATCATCAGCCCAGAGCTCAGCGGCGAAATACCACGGACGTTTTGTACATAAGCTGGTGTTAAAATCATACCCGAAAACATGGCCACCGCGTTGACAATTGCAATTACAGACGCAAGTGCAAACATTGGGTACTTGTAAACACGTAAATCCAATAACGGCTCATCCATTTTTAATTGACGAATAATGAAAGCAATTAGGGCAATAGCGCCTATGATTAAGGTTGTTAAGACAACTTTATTCGTCCAGCCATCGGAGCTTGCAGAACTGAATCCATATAACAAACCGCCAAAACCGACAGAAGATAATAGTAATGAGAGATAATCAAGTTTTGCATTTTTGTTTTGTTTCATGACATTCTCAGATTTCCAAATCCCTAACAGTAAACTAATGATTGCTAACGGTAAAATCATTTCAAAAAGCAAACGCCAGTCATAATACTCTACAATATAACCTGATAGTGTCGGCCCAATTGCTGGAGCTGTAATCATAACTAGTCCAAAAATCCCCATTGCTGTTCCCCTTTTTTCTCTCGGAAAGCTTACTAGCATAATATTCATTAACAAAGGTCCCATAACTGAAGAGCCTGCCGCTTGAACCATCCGACCAGTAAGTAATAAACCAAAGTTAGGTGCTACAGCCGCTAAGGCAGTACCAAGAATAAAAATCACCATAGATGTAATAAATAGGCTCCTATTCGAGAAACGCGTTATTAAAAATGCTGAGGCCGGAATTAATATACCACTTACAAGCATATACCCTGTAGAAAGCCACTGGATCGTTGAATAATCTTGAATGTTTAAATCTTTCATTATTGATGGCAAGGCTACATTTAAAAGGGAGTTATTTAGAAATGAAACAAATGCCCCAATAAAAAGGATTACAAGCATTACATATGGTGGTTTTCTTTTATGTAATGTTTCACTCATATATTTAATTGCCCCTTCATTATAAATTTCATTGATTCGTTTAAATCGTTTACATATTTGCACAAGAAAATATTACCCTTGCAGTATTTTGCCAAACTCTTCGAATGGATATTCTCTTTTTAGCAATTCCACTTGCTCAACATACCATTTTAAAATCTTTTTGTTGATTAAACCTTTATAAAAATGTTTGTTAACGGAATTTAAATTAGGCTGAAATACACAAAATAAGCAACTGAAAATCCCCTTCTAAAATAAAGTGAAGCTTTAAATCAATGGGAATTTTACAGGCAGCGAGAAAAACCAAAAAGACCACGCACCCATTCCTTTAAATACAGGCTTGTAGATCTAGTTATGTAACCATCCATAAAAAGGAATATTACATAGGCTAAGTCTAACATTACATTTTTAAAGTGAGGAGAATAAGCGTATGGACCAATATTGGTATTTGAATTCACAGGGAAATGGGCAACAATATAATAACCAAATTTCATTATATTCACAGTCCGAAATAACTACATCTGAGGTAATGAATGATTTGAAGATTCCTGAAAATTGGAGTTACCGAGTCTATCCAGTTAGTTGGGATTCATCAGCCAATTATACGGGGTTCAATCCCCGCCCCCCTCTCTTCTCTTGGGGGCAGCCAATTAATTATGGAGGGATAATGCCCCAAGGTCATCCTGCTAATTGGACTCCATTACCAAGTCATGCAGGTTTTAATTTTCAAAAACCTCCCTTCCCCTGGGCACAACCATTCAATCATACAGGGATGTTCGCACAAGGTCATCTTGCAGCTTTACTATCGCCGCCAGCCAAGCCTTTTCATTTCAATACCAATAACTCAGGTGTTTTTGGAAACCCTCCAGGATGGGGTGGTCCGTGGGCCCCAATGGGATGGGGAAATAACGGAGGTAACGGTCAGCTAGGAATGCTTGGAAACTTACTTACAGCAGGAAAAGGCACCATGAGTGGAATAGGAATGATCAGTAGTCTAATCGGGATGGGGAAGTTCTTCTTTTAGTTAATTAGAACAGGAGAATGTGGCTGTAGCTTTAATCAGCCACATTTAAGGACAGTAATCTCCCTTCTAACTTCCTAGCATAGCATTCGCGGAAATTTTAGGTAGATATGTATTGTTACAAGTTACCGTTTTACTTTGAGTGCTCCTTTACTTTCTTATCAAGTGCCTTACTATAAGCATCTTTGTTTTCCTGCGATAACTCATAAATTGCTTTTTTCCAATGCTCTCCGTCTACACCTGATAAAAATTCAGTACCTTTCATTGTAGCTTCTTGAATCTTCTGTTTATCTTCTTTACCAGCATCCTTAATTAACTTGGTTGCTTTTCTTGCCTCTGTTACCCCTTCTTGTATGGATTTGTGAATGTCTTTGTATGTATCAGGTACTTTTATGTGTTCCATATTGTCTAAAATTTTATCTATCTCGTTTGATGTTTTTAAAACAGCTTTTGCTTTTTCTTTGTCCTTTAAGGATTCTCCTAAGTTTAGTAATAGTTCATCCTTCTTAAATTGGAACTCTACCACTTGCTCACATATGTAGTACGGATACTGTTGTTCAGAAATTACTGTTTTCGTTATTGCTTTACTAGTTTGCTCAGTCTTATGAGTAGAATCTTTATCTCCTACCTCGCATCCGACTAACAGCATAAATGGAACTGCTAACGTTACTAGTTTCTTTGCTCTCATTATGTATTCTCCTTGTAGAAAGTATTGTAAGTAATTAACATATCAAACTATAACATACATTACATTATGGTTCACTTCCATTACGCTTTTAAAATGCAAAATAAGAATACACCCCATAAGCCGCAAATAAGATTAATAGAATAGAAATGCCGAGTGCCGTATATATAATCCATTTTAAATTTGAATTCATATCATCCTCCTACCTCTCGGTAATTCCAGTATATAACAAAAAAAGCATTGGATACCCAATGCTTTTTACACTTACGCAAATAAAGAAGTATTCGCATATAAAGCTGGTGAACCACCTGAATGTACGAATAAAATATTGTCTTCCTTATTAAATTTACCTTTTCTAATTAAGTCGATTAATCCCGCTACTGCCTTACCTGTATACACTGGATCAAGTAAAATACCTTCTGTTTTCGCAAGTAACTGAACTGCCTCTACCATTTCCGGCGTTGGTAACGCATAGCCTGGTCCTACATATTCATCAAAGCACGTAACAGCGTCGCGCGAGATAAAGTTTGGAATACCAACATGTGCTGAAGTTTCATCTACAAGTTTTGCTACTTTCTCTTCTTGCTCAGCTTTTCCTCTACTTACATTAATCCCGATTACAGGAATATGGCTTTGTGTTCCAGAAAAACCAGTAATTAAACCAGCATGCATACCGCCGCTACCACTTACACAAACAACTGAACTGAAATCAATCCCTTGCTCAAATGATTGCGCCATAATTTCTTGCGCACAAGCAACGTATCCCATTGCGCCCGTAGGGTTTGATCCACCAACTGGAATTACATATGGTGTACTACCTTTTTCACTTACTTCTTTTGCTACTTTATGCATTTCTTCCATCAGGTCTGCTCCGTTCGGTACAACAATTACATTTTCAGCACCTAATAAGTGATATAAGAAATAGTTTCCGTTAAAGTCTCTCTTCTCTTCTGGCTCAAGCCCTTCCTCTAATACAAGAATACATTTCATTTTTTCTTTTACCGCAGCTGCCAGTGTCAGGCGGCAATGATTTGACTGAATACCACCAGCTGTAATTAACGTATCTGCACCCTTTTCCTGTGCATCTGCAACTAAAAATTCTAACTTTCTCGTCTTATTGCCACCAGCTGTTAAACCAAGTAAATCATCTCGTTTAAAATAAATAGTCGGGCCACCAAGTGCTTCAGAAAAGTTGTTTAACTTTTCAATTGGTGTATATGATTCTGTATATTTTTTTCTCGGGAATTTAGCTAAATTCATTGTAACGCTCCTTTTGTACTTCTTTCACAATATATGTAACGTTACTATTATTACACGTAAAAATGGTGAAGTCACCTTTCTCGGTTAAAAATGTATTAAAATTCGGTACATGAAATTTATATCGGCGGTTTTTCAAATATATCAGCGATTTTCAATTTATATCGGCGATTTTCAAAATATATCAGCGATTCTCAATTTATATCAGCGATTCTCAAATATATCGACTTACCGACAAAAAGTGACAAAATAAAAAGAGCCCACACATTCAAATGCAGACTCCCTCCAATCACTTATTTACCGAAAAACGAAGTAACTGTGTTAATCCCGGCTCTAAATTCATTTCACCTTTATGGCGTACGTATACGACTTTATCCCCATCAAATTTCGGAGGGTTTGCTTTACTATACGTATGCCACTCATTCGTTCCTTCTATAGAATACTCCATATATTCAGTTGCACCGACAATTATATTTCCACTATCATCTGCCGTTACATTTGGTGCCATCTGCGCAATTTTTGAATCACTAATTAATAACTTCTTTATATCCTTATCACGTTTGTAATCGTAAGCTGTCACAATTACATCGTTACCATATGCTTTCACTTGTAACCCTTGTTTAAATGAATAGCCATCTGGAGCAGTTTTCTCTCCTCCATTTGGTCCTGCTGACATCCAGCCTGTTTCAATCCCGCCCGTATTTACAACAGTGAAACCTTTTTCATCTCCGCCTTTAATTTTCTTTTTACCAGCCCAGTCAGGTAAGTTTAAATCCCAATGCGTATGGCTCGTGAAGAAAACAACTTGCGGATAGTCTTTTAATATATCGTACAATTTATCCACGTTTAAATAATCTTGTAAATACGGCGATTGTCTTGATCCCGATACCGTATCAGGTAAAACGTGATGAGAGAAAATAAAGATTGGCTTATTTTTATCTTTTTGACTATACTCTTCTAAATTTTGTTTTAACCAACCTAATTGCTCATCACTCATATATACTTCGTCCCACATTTTTGAATCGTGGTATTTCATATATTTTTCAGTTCCTAAAAATAAAAGTGGATAGCCATCTAATTCTTTTTTATGATATACCTTTTCTTGTCCACTAAATTGTAAGTAGCGACCAAATAGTGTTTCTTCCGTTACACCATTTGGCCATGTACTTTGAGAGAGTTTCCCATCCGCTGTCCATTTACCAGCATAAAACTCATGATTCCCAACAGTAGACCATACATTTTCCGGATGCTTATTTTTATTTAACACACGCTTTACATCATCATATTGTGACTGTTGTCCAGTCGGCGTTATATCCCCATTCATAATAAGCGCTCTAGAAAGTGGCGTTACTTTATTCATATCTTTTAATACGTGATCAAAATCTCCTAAATCACCTTGAATGTCACTAATAACATTAAAAGTTGTAGCTGATTTTCGAACTTGCTCTTTCCCTTCCGCATGTGCTGAAAATGTAGGTAATAATGCCGCCATAACTGCTAACGAAGCAACTGTCTTTTTCATACAAATTCTCCCCCTAATAATAGAATGTACAAACTGACATATTCTGCTTTCTCTTAGGTGCTTGTCCAATTCACATTATAGGGGGAGATTGTAAAGATTAATGGAATAAAAAATTAAGTGTTTTTTAAGAGATTTTGTCTTTTTTCACAATCCACAATTAGCAATTCGTGCCAATATAGCTTTCTAGTCTTTAACATTACATAAATGTAAATGAATATGATGAATCTCTTAGTTTAATATGTTGTCTTTTTAATCTCTGTTATATAACCGCCACAAAATATGCTATTTTTTCAAGTTCTCTTTCTTTAATAAAAGTTACTCCTCTTTTAATTAGCCTTAAAATTGTAAAGTGGCTTAATAATATGTTTAATATCAATTGTTTCTTTTGTATTCTCAATAATTTCATCCATTGGCTTATATACCATTGGTGCTTCATCTAAAGTACTTTCTGCAACAGATGTAGTCCAAACCTCTGTCATTGTATTTTGAAAATCCTCTAAGTTAAGTACTTCTTTCGCCTTCTTGCGACTCATAATACGCCCTGCTCCATGAGGGCCAGAAAAGTTCCAATCTGGATTTCCTTTACCAAATGCAATGATTGAACCATCTCTCATATTGATTGGAATGATTACTCGTTCATCTTTCTGAGCTGAAATAGCACCTTTTCTTAGAATCATATTGTCCATATCGATGTAGTTATGGATTGTAGTGAATTGATCTGTTACTTTCCAATCCATTGTAGTGACGATTTCATCAATCATTGCTTTACGATTTAACTCCGCATATTTTTGTGCAATTTTCATATCATTCATGTAATCTTTAAATCCTTGTCCTTCTAAATAAGCTAATTCTTTACGAATCACCGGTTTCTTAATTTCACGTAAAGCTTCATGTATTTCTTGTTGTCTGCCTTCTTTCGTTAAACGCTCAATAATTTCTTCTTTAATAGATTTAACGTTTATAAGTTGCTCGTAAGCAAAGTTTTGATAATACTCTGCTACTTGTTTCCCTAAATTACGCGAACCACTATGAATAACAATGTATACATTTCCTTCATCATCCTCATTCAGTTCGACAAAATGATTGCCCCCGCCAAGTGTACCAATACTTTTTTGAGCACGTTGCAATGTAAACGGGGCTCTTACACTATCAAAATCAATCATTTTTGAAAATCTATGTTCCTTATCTCGAATACGAAAACCACTTGGGACAAATTTACGTATCGTTTCGTCTAAGTGATCGAAGTTGATTTCCTCTTTTTTCTTATTAATCATAACAACTTCCATGCCACAACCAATATCGTACTTACCTCTCAGTTTCCTGAAAGAGTGGACTATACCTTCTCTACAGTCATCGAGATATGCAGTCTCTACTGTAGGCTCACCGTATTAATTATTCCTCTTCAATTCAAAATAGATGAGGAATAATTCTGTACCTTAGTCTGCTAACATGGTACAAGTCTCTGAACCATTCGATTATGTCACCATAACCACTGGCTGCTGATTGCCCTCGCCTTTTATCGTTAGGGTTCCCAGTCAATTGAGTGAGTAGTTTAAAGTCTGAGCCGATTAGTTAACCCCGACTAAATTAGGAACAATCTTATCTTGAATTGTCATTGTTGTCCCAATCGTGCAACCTGCACCCGCATGTGTATCTGGCATAATACGAATCTTGCTATCCTTTACGAATTCTTGGTTACAAAGATCAATAATTTGACCTGCTGCCATTTCTTCTACATTCGTAGTATATACTTTCGCTTCATTGTATTTTCCTCGTAATTTCAACATCTTCTATTTCCCCTTTCCTTTAGTTTCTACAAAACATTAATTTATATATATTTATAATTATATTTTCCACCACTACAGCTCATTTCCTTTTTTATAAAAAAAGACACAGAGATTCCTCCCCATGCCTACTAATTTCCTACCTTTTCACCGCATGCACATAATGCACTGTCTCAAAAGCTTTCAAATAATCGTTTCGTCCTTCAAAATATAATTTATTTATGTCTTCTGGCGATAAATGTTCATAAATGAGTAAGCCCGCCTTCTCTAACAGTGCTTCCATTTCGGCATAAGAAAAATATGATTTCATCGGTTCTCCGCCTACCGCAGCCATTTTTACCATATTTTCAACTCGATTGGACAGTCCCTTTTCCGTAAACAAGTTTTCATCGGGATAATCGAAAACGATAGAACTTCCTGCCGGAACCACCTCAAATAAACATTCTATTAAACTAGAAAGTTCCTCTTTCGTTAAATAGTACGTTACACCTAATAGACTAAAGAACGTCTTTTTATTTTCGAATCCTTCATTCCGTAACTGCTCATAGAAAAATCCTTTCGTGAAATCCATCGAAACAAAATGAAGGTTATTTGGAACTTCAAGTTCTACTTCTTTTATTCTTTCCTTCTTAAACGCCTGCGTAGAAGGATGATCCACTTCAAATATTTCTATTTTATTCTCTAACTCTCGGTTTCTAAAACTGAACGTATCTAAGCCTGCACCGAGTATGACGTATTGTTTCGCTCCTAATGTAATTTCATGTAGTAATACTCTTTCACAATATGCGGCACGTGCTAAAGGTGTTGGTGATAACTGAACTTGTGTAATCCATTTTAATATTTTTTTTGGATTGTCTTGAAACTGCTCTGCAATGTCTGTATTGAAAAAGTGAATCCCTTGAACCATGTTCGTTTCAATATTGTTACGTTCTTTTTGTGAAATGAAATCTTTAGCTACATAATCATTAAAGATTTTAGGACTATCAAATTCACTATGATACGCCCTTCCGAATGCTGATACTAACGACGTTACACTTGCTTCACCTTGTTTCACGCACATACACTCTCCTTCATTTTCACAACAAAAATAGGGTTCCCCTGGCCAGGAGAACCCTATTATACACCTTATTTTCGTATTGGTAAATTATAGCATAAATAAGTTTTTTTGTCAAGTTTTCAGCCTACTAACGCTCCAATAATTTGTGTAATCTCTAGCAGGAAGATTTCGATCTACACCGAATATTCCAGTTCATAACAATACAAATGGAGGGCGTCATGAAAAGATTAGTCATCATTACAGTTGGAAAAACACACAGTGGAAAAACTACATTTGCAAGAGCATTAGAAAAAGAGTTACCCCACTCTTTCGTTATGGATCAAGATAATCAAGCTGAATTTATTAACACGCATTATGAAAAATTACAGCCGGCTAAAGGCCCTAATACATTTAAGCACGGTCTTTCAAAATTCATTGTTGATTATGCGAAAGAACATTCAAATTTACACCTTATTATTAGTAACTCCAATCGCAGTAAAAATGGAAGGATATATTTACTAAACGAATTATTTCCACAGAATGAATATGTACGCATACTCGTTCATTTTGACATTCCAGATGATGTACTTTACGAAAGAGTGGCTCGAAGCACGCGAAGTACGAATATTTTTAGAGGTGGATATTCTAGTTTCAAAGAAGTATTTGATCGACAACAAACTGAATCACTTCACGATGATGTGGTAGATCCTATAGAAAATGAGGCTGATTATTTGTTTGTTATTCGCAATAATAAAGATATAAGCTTTACTATTGAAGAAATTGTTCATCTAGCTAAAGATTTATCCCCTACTCCAAAATAAGAGATTATAAAAATTACATAATCATAGATTATTATGCAAATACTTCCTCTAGACGGCGCAGATGGTATATAATGATGGAAGAATCTACTTCTATATGCTCATTTTTACACAAAACAGTTCATGCATATGAAAGAAAAGAGGTACAAAAATATGAAAACAAAAAAAACAATTGCTGCGTCTACACTAGCTTTAGCAATGATTGCTGGCGCGAACTCTGCTCATGCGGAAGTAAATGATGCTACTCCTCAGCAAAGTACGGGAGATCGATTAGCTGAAATTAAGCAACATAAACAAGAGTTAGATGCAAAATTGCAGCAACACAAAGAAAACGTGGATCAAACATTAAATGAACTTAACAAGGTTAAGGAAAATGTTGATACGAAGGTGAATGAACTACATGAACGTAAACAAGTTGCTGATGAAAAAATTAACGAAGTTAAACAGCATAAACAAGAACTAGATGCAAAACTGCAGCAAGACAAACAAATCGCCGAAGATAAAATCGCTGAAATTAAAGAGCATAAAAAACAAGTAGAAGATAAAGTTGCTGAAGTAAAAGAACATAAGCAAAATATCGATAACAAAGTGGATGAGATTAAAGAACATAAACAAACTGTCGATGAAAAAGTGAATGAAATGAAGCAACATAAAGAGAACATTGATCAAAAGGTTAATGAACTTAAGGAAGTTAAAAAACAAGTAGATGAAAAATTAGCTGAGTTAAAGAAAGCGAAACAAACTGCTGAGGACAAACTCGCTGAACTAAAAGAAAACAAGCCGAATACTGGTAACACGTTAGAGGAACTTAAGAAAATTAAAGGCAATTTAGACAGTCTTTCCGCTAACTTAGAATTAGCTAAACAAGATGTAAAAAATAAACTAGCTGTTTTACAAGAAGCTAGACAAGATTTAATTAATAAAATTAACGAAATTAAACAATCGAAACAAACTGTTTCAGATGATTTATCAAAGAAAAAACAAGACTTAGATATTAAAATCAACGACTTTAAGCATACTGAGAAAAAAATTGACGACAAATTAGCTGAGTTACATACAACGAAGCAAAATGTTGATAACAAGATTAATGAAGTATCACAGTCTAAACAAACGCAAGCAGATAATGGTACTAAAAACAATAACGCTAAAGAACTTCCTAACGCTGGTAGCGAGCAATCAAACAATATGGCTCTAGGAATGCTATCTGTATTAGGCGGTGTTTTATTACTTACTCGTAATAAAATTAAAACGTTATTCTCTAAATAAGTCCATAAAAAAAGGAAAACCGCACATACATGTACGGTTTTCCTTTTTTTATATTAACTGTCCATCTCGAAGCGTCAATATACGATCACATACATCAAGCATTCTTTCATCATGTGTAATCATAATTGCTGCTTTTTGGCTCTCTTTCACTTCACGTTTCATCATTTCAACAACTTCACGTGCGCGTTTTGAGTCTAAGCTTGCCGTTGGCTCATCCGCTAATATTAAATCTGGGTTGTTCATGAACGCACGAGCGATTGCTACCCTTTGTTTTTCCCCGCCAGATAGTTGATTTGGATAATGATTCTTTCTTTCTCCTAATCCAAATGCCGCTAATAAATGATCTGCACGCTTTTCGGATTCTTGTTTACTTTCTTTTTTTAGCTTTGCAATGTAAAGTAACTGTTCTTTCACATTTAAATATGGAACAAGGTTTGCAAACTGGAAAATGAAGCCGATTTTTTTCAAACGAATGTCTGTCATTTCCTTTTCTGATAACTGTGTAATATTTTGCTCACGAATGTAAATATCCCCTTTTGATGGTGATAATAATGCACCCGCGATTGATAATAACGTACTTTTCCCTGATCCAGAAGGACCGACGATTCCGATAAATTCTCCGGCTTTCACATCAAGCGATATCGGATGAAGGGCTGTTACTTCCGTATTCCCTTCTCCGTACACTTTACTTACTTTGTCTAATTTTAATAATGAAGTCATTACATCCCGCCTCCAATTGCTTCTAATGCATCAACTTTTAATACTTGGTATAACGAAATAAGTGTTCCTAAAATACTAATTACGATAAAGATTGCTGCATATTGCGCAATCATCGGTGTTGTTAATAAGAACGGCATACCTGCTGGTAAAATTTGTTCTAACCCTTGTACAAGAACGATACTGATTACCATCGCAACGACTGATAAGAATAACGCCTGCACGACTAAGCTATTTGCTAAATACGAGTTCTTTGTACCGATTGCTTTTAATACACCTAATTGCTGTGTTTTTTGCAGTGTAATAACGTAGAAGAATACACCGATTAGTAATGCAGCGATAACAAGTAAGAACGCAATGATCATCGTTAATGTTCCTTGTTCTTCTTTAAATCCTGGAATACTTTGTAGCACTTCTTTTTTGTCAATTACGTGTGCATTTTTAATCTCTTTATCTGTGTTAAGTGCAATTGCACTATAATCTTTTTGGTTTGGTTGTGAAATAGCACCCCATACGTCTTCATTTACATAAACGACTGGTGTATGGCTAAACATTTGATCTTTCGTAAATCCGACGATTGTAAATTCTTTCTTTGAAACAGGATCGATAATTGTATCCCCAATATCGATTCCTTTTTCTTTAATTGATTCATCAGCAACCATTTCGTTATTTGCTGTACCTAATTTCTCCCCTTTTACAATGTTCGGTTCTAAAAATGAATCCCGTTCACTTGAGAAAATAGCGATATCAACCTTTTTCGAACTATCTTTCTTTTCATATGTTGAAACTTTCACACGAAACGGAACGGCTTCTTTCTCGCCTACTTGATTTACTACGTTATCTACATCGTCTTTCTTAATTTGTGAACGAAGTAATTTATTTTCCGCATCATCTGCTAAAACGAACTTATTCGCCTCCATATTTTGAATCGATGAAGCATTATCATATGATAGTCCATTTGCTAATCCTGAAATAACAAGAACTAAAAATGATAATAACACCATAATCAGTCCGATTAATCCGTATCTTAATTTTGATTGTTTCAATTCACGCAGAGCTAAAAACATTTCGCTCGCTCCTTCCTCTTTCTTTCTATGCACTAATCATAAAAAAGAAATATGAACGGAATATGAACAGAAGATTACAGAGAGTAAGATTTAATTTTCAGAAAGTATTGAAAATAAATAGAATCCTTGATACAATTCAGTCAAATAATATTGACCGAGTAATTTAATTCAAGGAGTTGATCATGTTGAAGCCCGTATTAACACTAACTACTTATAGCCAACTAAAAGCATTAAGCGATCCATTACGTGCCGAAATGATGATACGTCTATGCGAACGTCCTTATACTGGACAATTACTATCTGAGAAATTCGGCATTTCAAGGGCGAAAATTCATTATCATTTAAAAGAATTAGAAAAGAATGAGCTTATAGAGATCGTTTATACAGAAGAAAAGAATGGGATTGTTCAAAAGTTTTATCAATCTGTCGCTAAAGGCTTCACCCCTGCCGCAGATCTATTACCTCATTTAGAAATATTAAGCGAATCAGGTCGCCAAATCTTTTTACAAATGATAGAAAGAACGAAAAGCCAAATTCTCGCTGCACCAGAAGAAGCTTTTACATTACAAAATGCAAGTGAAGATCCAGCTAAGTGGAATTACGTTTCATCCTGCTGGGAATTTGATGCTACGCCAGAACAATTTCAAGTGTGGGTGAAAAAGTTTTATGAATTAATGGCTGAATTAAACGAAATCACAAAAGGTGCAGATAAAGATCCGAATAGCAAACCTTATTATATTTCTACTACTGCACTTCAAATCGCTGAGAGAACAATGCAGCAATTTATTAAAAAAGAAGAAAAATCGTAATACGATTTTTTTACCGAGACGGTCAATTTTATTTTACCGAATAAAATTATTATAAAGGAGTAGATAAAGTGGACATATTAAAAAACCGGAATTTCCTCTTATTATTTTTAGGGAGAATTTTTACAAACATAGGAGATAGCTTGTATTATGTAGCAGCAATGTGGCTCGTATACAAATTAAGTGGTAATCCTTTTTATTCTGGATTGGCTGGTTTCCTTACGTTATTACCTTCTGCATTACAATTTCTTACTGGTCCATTCGTCGATAGATGGTCAATAAAAAACACCCTCGTCATCACACAAGTTTTGCAATGCATTCTTATTTTAATCATTCCAATTACACACTACTTCGACCTACTAACAGTCCACCTACTACTCATCATCATGCCCATCGTAGCTTTTATCGAACAATTCGCCTATCCCGCACAATCGAAAGCTTTACCACTTCTACTGCATAAAACACAATTATTAAAAGGAAACTCACTCTTTTCATTTGCATATCAAGGCATTGATTTAATTTGTACGACTCTTTCTGGAATATTAGTAGCACTATTTGGCGCAATTACTTTATATGTGATCGACTCCTTTACATTCGCGATTACTGCCCTTTTGTTCTTTTCATTAAAAATGCCAAAACAAACTGAAGCAGACACAACACTTTCAACAAAGCAATATTTCTCTGATTTAAAAGAAGGCTTTTCAATCGTCTTTCGTTCATTGATGGGTGTCTTCTTAATCGGTTCCGTTGTCGCTAATTTTTCAATCGGTATGACGATGGCAATACTCCCTTCTTTCGCTGATTCTTTAGGCGGTGTAAAATTATATGGTTTCTTTTTAGCCGCTATATCCGCCGGTTGTTTAATTGGAGCACTATTCAGTTCATGGGTTGGTAAACATAATGTTGGCCGTGTCTCCATTATTAGCTTTGCGACTGGCGCTTTCTTTTGGTTTCTCTCTACAGTTGTACCGTTTCAATGGTTATCCATTTTTTTATTCGGCTTAGCTTGGATACCAATTGGTGCGACCAACATATTATTTGCGACTATTGGTCAAATTGTAATTCCAAACCAATATCTTGGGCGT
This sequence comes from Bacillus sp. B2-WWTP-C-10-Post-4, assembly GCF_009183805.1. Lineage (NCBI taxonomy): Bacteria > Bacillati > Bacillota > Bacilli > Caryophanales > Bacillaceae > Bacillus > Bacillus sp. B2-WWTP-C-10-Post-4. Next base: position 62,426 of record NZ_WEII01000009.1, read on the forward strand.
ATCAATTCAGTCACACGAAGCATGGGCACAATTGCGATGCCATTTGGTTCTTTAATTGGCGGATACACTGCAAATGTATTTAGTAGCCAACTCATTTTCGCGCTTGCTAGTATTGGGATTTTATTCATTTCCCTCGTATGGCTACTTCATCCGAAATTACGGGCTTTGCCGAAAGCAGATGAAATTACAGCGGATACTTTTGAGCTTCAGTTTAAGGAAGAACGGGTGAAAGATACTGCTTTGTAACAGAAATGCAGTACGTGAAATTTATATCAGCGATTTTTCAAATATATCAGCGCAAATAAAATTATATCGGCGATTTTCAAAATATATCGGCGCAACTCAAATTATATCAGCGATTTTCCGATTATATCGACTTACCGACATAAAACGACAAAAAAAGAGGCCGTTCCGAAACAGCCTCTTTCTTTCCATCTATTTCGGAAGCTCCACCCGAACGGTCGTTCCTTCCCCCTTCGTACTATACACCGAAACGTTTCCATGATGCAGTTCAACAATCTTCTGCACAATCGACAACCCTAAACCGCTACCTTCTACGTTTCTCGTCCTTGCTGTATCTACTTTGTAAAAACGGTCAAAAATACGATCCATTTCTTCTTTTTCCATACCGATTCCGTTGTCTGATATAGAAATAATGACACTAGACTCTAACTCTTCGACGAAAAACTCAATCGTTCCACCATCGTTTGAAAACTTAATGCTATTCGTAAAAATGTTACTCCATACTTGATGAAGTAAGTTTTCATCACCTTTTATAGTGATATCTGGCACATCAAATTCAACGGCGATATCTTTTTCCCGCCATTTCCACTCAAGCATAAAAATGACGTCTTTAATTTGCTTCTGCAGATTGAATTCTCTTATTTGTAGAACCTTTTCCTCTTTATCTAATGAAGCGAGCGTAAGTAACTGTTTACATAAACTAGACATTCGCTTACTTTCACCCTCAATAATTTGTAAGTAATGATTTCTTTCTTCCTCACTCATCTTTTCTGTTTGCAACGTCTTTGAAAAACCTTGTATGGAAGAAAGCGGCGACTGAAATTCATGTGAAACGTTCGAAACGAATTCTTGTCTCATTTCATCTAGTTCTTTTATACTTTTCGTCATCTTTTGGAAGCTTGTAGATAACGTTCCTATTTCATCTTTTCGTTTTACATCTAATTCAATTTCATATTCCCCACTCGCAATTTTTTGCGTAGCCTTCGTAAATTTACGGATTGGGCGAACGATGTAACCTGCTGCAATCGCTATAAAAATAATACTTAATAGTACGATAAACCCTAGTAATACCGCTAGAAAAATTCTCATCTCGCCGAATTGTTGTTGAACGTCAGGGCGAATGAATAAAGCGTACTGTTTATCACCGTGTTGTACTGGGACACCGACGCTATTAATTAATTCATTATCGAAAAACCCTGTAATAAAGAGACGCGTTGGATATGTAGAAACACCATTAAACGTTTCTCCTTGCAATACTTTATGAACAGTAGCATCGCTAATAGACGTCTTACGAAACGCATTACCGATACGCTTTCCATTCTTTTGATCATCGACAATATAAATTTCATACCCTAACTTTGCAATAGAATGTAAGTACGCCTCTTGATTTTCTTCACTTTGCTTTTCATATAACGATTTAACTTCTTCCGCATACTTTAAAATCTTTTCACTGTTATATGGTTTTAACTTCACTTGATAATATACGTTCGTTAATAAAAAGCCGATAATACTACTAAGTAGCATAATGCCGACTGTCATAAATACAAATCTAGAATATAGTGATTTCATCTTATTTCAACTCCAACTTATACCCGAGGCCGCGCACTGTCGTAATTTGAAAATCCTCCGTTCGTTTTGAGAAACGATCTCGCAGCCTTTTCACATGAACATCAACTGTTCGTTCATCTCCTTCAAAATCCATTCCCCATACTAATTCAATTAGCTCTTCTCTTGAAAATGTTCTTCCAGGATAACTAGCAAGTTGTGATAATAACTCAAATTCCTTTAAAGGAAGCAAAATTGTTTGACCGTTACACTTTACTTCTACACCTTTTCGATCAATTGTCGTTCCGTGCAACGTAATAATATCTGCACTTAGCATTTGATAACGTCGTAATAAAGCTTTCATACGGAAAATCACTTCAGCTGGTTCAAATGGTTTTACGATATAATCGTCCGTACCAGAAATGAATCCTTTTTCTTTATCAACTAACTGATCTTTCGCCGTTAATAAAATAACTGGTATATCATGATACTTCCGGATTTCTTCACATAACGTATAGCCATCAACGAACGGCATCATAATGTCTACGATCGCAAGATGAATATTTTCCTTCTCTAAAACGTCTTGCGCTACCTTTCCATCTTCTGCTTCAAAAACTTTAAACCCCTCTTTTTGTAAATGGTAATGCAACAACTCTCTAATATGCTTATCATCATCAGCTAATAAAATATGTATCATCTTCATTAAACCCTCTCTCGTTCATCCTTCTACATCACTACATTAAGAAACAATTGGATTTTTTGCAAGAAAAAGAAAAAGAATCTATTTTGAAAAAAGATTATTCAAAATAGATTCTTACGTTTTAGTATTAAGATTATTTTAATCAAAAACAATTTCTAAGCCTTCGAAATATCAACAAATCCTTCTCCGAACACATCACGAACATCGTGTATAGCGATGAACGCCGCCGGATCCGTAGTTTGAACAATCCGCTTTAGCTTCACTACTTCTTGCTTATTAATAACAACATAAAGAATTTCCTTCGGCGTTTTCGTGTAATAGCCATGCCCTGAATATACAGTAACCCCTCTCCCCATTAAGGTTGTCACCTTTCCGGCAATTTCATCTGGATTATCAGAAATAATCGTAATAGCCTTCTTCGGATTTAACCCTTCAATTACAAATTCCATCACTTTCGTTGCTACATATAGCATAATAATTGTTATCATCAGTTTTTCTGCACCAATGATGAAATAAGATGAAAATGCAACGATTAAATCGAAGAACAGTAGACCGTAGCTAATGCTCCAGCCTAAATATTTATGTGTCATCCTTGCTAAGATCGTAGTACCTGCAGTTGTTCCGCCAACGCGAATGATAAGACCAATACCACACCCGATAAATATTCCTCCGAAAATGGCATTTACAAGCATTTCATCCGAAGCAATCGTCCAGCCTTCTGTTAAATGAAGAAATAGCGAGTTAGTCACTACAGCGATAATCGTATAAATTGTTGTGATTTTATTTAAAAATTTATAACCGACTATTAACAAAATCGCATTTAAAATTAAGTTAACTAAACCTGGTGACCATTCAAATAAATAGTACGTAATAATCGTGATACCTGTTACCCCACCCTCACCAAACTCGTTCGGGATAACAAATAAATTGACACCTAAAGCAAAAAGAAATGCACCAATAATAATAAAAATAATGTCTGTCGTTCTTTTTTTCATACAGTACCTCACTTCTTATGTAAATATTTATTCTGTCATAAACTCTCACCATTATATCGTGGAATATTCAAATCGAACAGTGGTTTGTTTTTTATTTTAATATAGGATGATAAATCAACTTTATCCTATATCCACTTGTAATTAAGAAAGTAAAATAACTGTATTTATTATGTACTACAACTAAAGTTTTGATTTCACATGCAATTCATGCTAAAAATGAATAGGAACACGTACTCGCATTAACTTCGAGTACAAAACAAATAGGCGAAGCTATAGAATAGGCTTCGCATCAAACGTGTGCTCACAGAGATTTATATTCATAAATCTCTGATTTTTTCACTTATCTTTCTCCATATACTCTTTAATTTTTCGTTCTTCCCATTCTTTTCCGAATATCCCAAATGGAAAAGTTGTTAAACCGTGTATAACGATACCAATCCCCCAACCTCCAAGTGGATATAAAAACCATAATTTACTTGAATCAGAGCTTATATTTATGAAAAAAAGCATTAAGTTAACTAATATATAGACCGTTAAATGAATGTAAAACGCTTTTAAATTCTCCACTCTTTTTTTAGCTCGTAAATAATTCTCATCTCGCTCCATATATAAACACCTCTTTCATTATTGTATTTTTTAACTCGCTCCGATTTAAACATCATATTCTAGTCGGATATCCCTTATTCTCAAAAAATACAAAGCAAAAAAGTATCCAGCAAATGGTCATACACATCACCATTTGCTGGATACTACATGATACATTTGTTATTTACAGGATTTTAATTAAGACCAAATCCATACACCATCATTATTTTCAGCGTTCGTCTTTGCTTCATGAACTTTTTCAATATGGTCAACTGTGTTCCAGTTAATAGAAATACCACCCCAGCCTACATACTTCATATCAATTTTCACTTTCTCACCCACATTAAATACTTGTCCCTTTGTTAAGAAAACATCAATAATAGCTTTCTTCCCATTTAGCGATGGATACTCAACTACAACATATTTAGTAGCACCGTCTCCCTCATCTTCCATCGTTCTTGCTTTTGATACTTCTCCAATTACATAATTAGGTGAGCCATCTTCTTTCATGTGCATACCTAAATTGTTTGTTGTATTTTCAACTGCAGTTGCAACCATATATTCTGTAAAATTACGCATCATAGATCCAGTAGCTTTTACTTCATCTCCTACTTTCACATTTGAAAGTGAATCAATATACACACTAACCGGTTCCTCATATTGCTTAGATTTTACAACAATTACACCGTTATCTACTTCTACTACTCGTCCTTCTAACGTCGAGAAATTCGATTCAATAGAAGCTGCACTCGCTTTTGTTACTTCTAGTCCTGGTAAATTTGTTCCTGATAATGCTGCGATCCCTAAAGCACCTGCTAAAATTAATTTTTTCATACCCATTATGAAACATCTCCATTCATGATGATTTTATTTTTTTGATTGGTATCGACCAACCTGCAATCATTATAGTTACAGGTAGTGAAAATAACAACCGTTTTCCTCATGCAATGTTGCATACTGTAATTTTCAAATATAAATCGGTTATTCCTATATTCAACACTAAGACTGAATTCTTGAATCCCAGCAGGTAAACGGATTGATGATGAAGAAACTAATGTCATACATCATGTTTTTCAATGATACAGTTTGTATAATCGTAGTCCATTACATTATGTAGGAGCGGAGTTAACATGTTAAAAAAACCAAAGAGATTACAGCCAGGAGATACCGTGGCGACAGTAAGTCCTTCTTGGGGAGGAGCAGATAACGATATGACAGGACTCAAATAAATAAAAAACACTCCTATAAGATATGACTGTGAATTGGTACTTTTCAAATGATATGAAGATTACTTCTCTAATGATAAAGGGGGATTTACGTGTATGGACATAACATTTACAGTAAGTAAATGGGATGAAAAACTAATTGATGATACTAGAAAAGATTTCCCTATTAATATTGCCCATGTTGAATATGATATTGATGGAGAATTAAAAGGAAAAGCTTTTGTTGAATACTTATTATATTATCTAGACTCAAATATAAATGATGGTCACTTGGCTACGGCTAAAATTTCTGGATTTTTACACTTTGAAGGAATTTATAAGGGGCAACAAGGGACATTCACAGCTATAGAGCAAGGAATATTTGATAAAGGAAATTTAGATTCCCCAGGAACAATTATTAAGGCTACCGGTAACTTAGAAAATCTGAGAGGGTCCTATAATTATCAGTTTACAGGTCAAACTAGTAAACTAATTTTAGAATTTGAACGTTAGCAAAATACCTTATAATTTAGTGGAAAGGACATTTCTTGTAATACTAGGAATGTCCTTTTTGTTGACGAGCTGATTCAACTATTTTCTAATAGTTAAGAAAAGAACAGAATATACGTTATGGGGGAATTAAAACGCTAAGCCTGAGAGGCATGGAGAACCCACTTATTCATTACTTCTCCTATTAAAGAATAATCCCCGAAAAACTTCCCTTCATAACTTCTTTTCCAACTTGATTCACACATGTAAACATCGCAATTATCTTTGTACGTTTTTTTCATCAGGTTCTAATTGTTCAATTGTTACGTCACAACGAATAGTTACTATTAATTGGTGACTTTCGATCAAATGAAAATCGCCTCTTATAGAGAGCAGTTTTACTTATATTTATTCTTATGCAAATTCTGAAGCATATTCTTCGTATGTCTTTAATGTATTAAGCAATCGAGCTGATTCAATCATGATTTCGTTCGAAGAATCAGTTACACAAATGACAATAAATCGATTATCATCTCTATCTCCAAACAATCCTTCTGATTCAAGTTCCATTAACACATTTAACGTTTCTTTCAACAGTGTATTTACTCGTATGTTAAAGTCATCTTCGACGATATTATGATATTTCTTAATAATTTTTTCACTTCATCAAACATTCCAAAATCGTCCCATTCGCTCCACTCAACAGATCCGTATCTATAATAATTGTATAAAGGATCCGATTTATTAACTTTGATTAGTCTTTCTTCATTAGCCACTGGTCCAATGCTATTGACACAATCGTCTGTTAATATGGAGTACCCATATATTGTGTCAACACCGCACCTAGTTAAAAGTTCGTTATAATGACAACGAATTGCATTTTTCAATTCAACATAAAAACTTTTTTGAAGATGCATTTTCATCGTATTTCCTCCATTTTTTTGTAGCGACCTGCTGTTACATATTTCAATCTTAACATGAAAATCAACATTAAACGTTAACTGAGCCAAAATAAGAAAAACCGAAACTCAAATCATTTCGGTTTTTCAAAACTATAGAAGTCAATATTTACTTTAAAGAATGAACAAACAACCCACTACGCAGTTTCGGTTCAAACCACGTTGATTTCGGCGGCATGACTTCTCCGGCATCTGCGATTGCTAATAAATCTTCCATAGATGTCGGATATAATGCGAATGCTGCTTTGTATTCGCCGCTGTTCACAAGGCGTTCTAGTTCTTCTAGCCCCCGTATTCCGCCAACAAAATCAATGCGTGAATCAGAACGCGGATCATGTATTTCAAGTACTTGGCTTAATAAATGATCTTGCAGGATAGATACATCTAAACCTCTAACAAGATCATTCGCATCAAATGTTTCTTCTTTCACAGTAAGCTTATACCACTTCTCATTTACATACATACCAAATGTTTTTGGCTCATTTGGTTTATACGGAGAAACAGGTGCTCCTTCTACATAAAAGTACTGCGTAATTTGATTTAAAAACTGTTCCTCTGATAAGCCATTTAAATCTTTCACAACTCGGTTATAGTCCCAAATAGATAACTCATCATGAGGGAATAAAACAGATAGGAAGAAATTAAACTCTTCTTCTCCTGTGTAATTTGAATATTGTTCTCTTCGCATAAGTCCTACTTTTGCAGCTGATGCAGAACGGTGATGCCCATCTGCAATATAAAGATTAGGAATATCTTCAAATGCGTTTACTAAAGTCGTAATTACATCTTCATCTGCAATCTTCCACGCAACATGCTTAACACCGTCTTCTGCTGTAAATGTATAAATTGGCGCATGCTCTTCTTTCCAGCTTCTAATTAAATGCTTTACTTCATCTTTTGTACGGTACGTTAAAAAGATCGGACCTGTATTTGCGTCACACACATCTACGTGGCGAATACGATCTAACTCTTTTTCATGACGTGTTCTTTCATGTTTTTTAATTGTATCATCTTCATACTCATCAATAGATGTACAAACGACAAGGCCTGACTGCGTTCTTCCTTGCATCGTCAGTTCATAAATATATAGCGCTGGCTCTTCATCTTGTATGAACACTTCTTCTCGTATAAATTGCTTTAAATTGTCGCCCGCTTTTTCATACACGCGATCATCATACGGTGACAGTTCAGGGTCTAAATCAATTTCTGCTTTATCAACATGCAAGAAAGAATATGGATTCCCTTTTACAACTTCCCTTGCCTCTTCACTATTTAATACGTCATACGGTAAAGCTGCAACTTGTGCTGCTTTTTCCTCTACTGGACGAATGGCCCGAAACGGTCGGATTTTTGCCACATTCCTCTCTCCTTTACACAATCATTCGAACGGCTACAACACCTGTAATTTTGCTTATATTTTCCACAATATTCTCTTTTATTATATCATCAATTCCGTTATCGATATCAATCATTGTGTATGCCCAAGAATGTTTACTACGATTAATCATATCGGCAATATTAATATGATGTTCCGCTAAGCATCCTGTAATTTGCCCTACCATATTCGGGACGTTTTGATGCATAATTGTAATTCGTTTCTTTCCGATATACGGCAATTCTACGTTTGGATAGTTTACTGAATTACGAATATTTCCTGTCTCTAAATATTCACGTAATTGACGCGCCGCCATTACTGCACAATTTTCTTCCGATTCAGACGTTGATGCGCCAAGGTGAGGCGTCGCTGTTACATTTTTCATCTTTATTACATTTTCATTCGGGAAATCCGTTACGTAATGTGTAATAATATCTTCTTCTAATGCTGTTTGAAGAACCTTTTCATCTACAAGTTCTCCTCTAGAGAAATTAAATAGACGCATCCCTCTTTTCATCTTCTCTACAGCGTGTTCCCCAATGATCCCCTTCGTTTGATTCGTAAGAGGAATATGCAGTGTAATATAATCACACGTTGCAAAAATTTCATCAAGGCTAAATGCTCTTTGCACATGTGTAGAAAGACGCCAAGCTGTTTCAACTGAAATATAAGGATCATATCCGATAACATCCATGCCTAACGCTAACGCATCGTTCGCAACTAAAGCACCGATTGCGCCAAGTCCGATAACACCTAGACGTTTCCCTGCAATTTCTGATCCAACAAATTGTTTTTTTCCTGATTCAACAAGCTGTGGTACTTCTTCACCCTCTAAGTTTTTCGTCCAACTTACACCATTAATAATGTTGCGTGAAGACATAATAAGACTGGCAATAATGAGTTCCTTTACAGCGTTTGCATTTGCCCCCGGCGTGTTAAATACTACAATTCCTTTTTCTGTACATCTCTCGACAGGAATATTATTTACACCAGCGCCAGCTCTTGCAATCGCCTTTAAGTCTTTTGAAAACTCTTCTTGATGTAAAGAGTAGCTACGAAGCAAAATTCCATCTGGATGATTGATTCTATCTCCTACTTCATAACGTTCTTCAGTAAAAACTTGCAAGCCTTTTTCTGCAATTTGATTTAACGTTTGAACACGAAACATATCCCCATCTCCCTATCTATTCTCAAGCTCAAATTCCTTCATATAATCTACTAATCGTTTTACGCCGTGTGCTGGCATCGCATTGTAAATACTGGCACGCATACCGCCAACTGAGCGATGTCCTTTTAACGTAACAAGGCCGTGTTCCTTCGCTTTTTGTAAAAACTCATTGTTAAGTTCTTCTGACGGTGTTGTAAATGGAATGTTCATAAGTGATCGATAAGCAGGATCAACTGGTGAAGTAAACAATTTAGATTCATCTAAAAAATGATAAATAAGTGAAGATTTCATTCTATTTTGTTCTTCAATCGCAGATACTCCGCCTTGCTCTTTCAACCACTCTAGTACAAGTTTTGTTACGTAAATACTAAAGGATGGCGGTGTATTATATAAGGAGTTATTTTTACTGTAAGTTTCATAATTTAACATTGTCGGACAAGAGCGATCTGCTCCCCCAATTAAATCTCTTTTTATAATAGCAATCGTTAAGCCCGCTGGTCCTAAATTTTTTTGTGCTCCCGCGTATATAAGACCAAACTTCGAAACATCATATTGTTCTGACAAAATATTTGAAGACATATCCGCAACGAGCGGCACTCTTTCTATATGTGGAATATCCACATATTTTGTCCCCTCAATTGTATTATTCGTTGTAATATGTACATAATCTAGTTTTTCATCGCTTAGTAAACCGTCCAGTTTAGGAATCGTAGTAAACTTCTCTTGCTCGGAAGAAGCAATCACTTGTACTTCCCCAACTTTTTCGGCTTCTTGCAGTGCCTTTTTAGACCATGAGCCAGTTAGTACGTATCCAGCTTTTTTATACGTATTCATTAAGTTCAGTGGTATCATAGAAAATTGTAATGACGCACCGCCTTGTAAAAATAAAACTTCATACTCATCAGGGATGCTCATTAATTCACGAAGTAAGTTACTCGCTTCCTCTATAATACTTTGAAAATAAGAAGATCGATGACTCATTTCCATAATAGACATGCCTGTCCTGTTATAATTTACAAGCTCCTTTTGCACTTTCTCTAAAACTGGCAAAGGGAGTATTGATGGTCCTGCTGAAAAATTATAGACTCTCTCCATTACCCTCATAACCTCCCTATTTCTCATTTTTATTAATTTTTAAACTTTCTGAATTATACCCCAAAATATAATACGTGGTCAATTTGTTTTCTATTATTACGGCGCAAGACGCAATGGAATCGCTTGCATGTGCAAACTATTTTTATAAACATACAAAAAAGTGTTAAGTACATAATCGTACTTAACACTCTAGTAATAAAGTATAATTGCTAATTATCCGTGAAGAACCGATCAAAAATTTGATAAATAGCAGAAAGACCAATGAGCCAATAAATAGTGTCCACAAGCGCCGGCATAGAACCAAACCATTTCTCAACTACATTGTAATCTAACGCTACAAACAACCAATTCAAACCGCCGAGAATCACCAAAATTACTGTAAGGTAAGACAAAAATTTCATTATGATTGCCCCCTAGGTGATAAGATGGTGAAAGGCCTTTCACTAGAAATATATGTAGTAAACTTCAAAACTTACCTATTTTGTAAAAATTATTTTCGGTACCAGCCGTTAATAACTGCCTCCGCTTCTTTACTATGTATTTGATACGGATGTGTACTATCATTAGAGCCAATAAACCAAATTGAAAAACCTTTAAAATATGGTTTCGGTTCTAATACATCGCGGTAAGCACGCCATCCATTTAATTGTACATCTTTCGAAAACACATTAGAAACATCTGGATTCCACGGATTTTGCAGTCCAAGTTCACGCGCTGGAACGTTAAATCCACCAAAATAAACGGGCTTTCCTGTTGCATTATGTAATTGTTCCAATTGCTGAACAACATTTTGTCCACGGTTATATACTGTCGTCGCAAATAAACTTTGCTTCACTTCTTCATATGACGGATTTCTTTTTCCAGAAACTTCAAACCAACTATCGATACTAACAATATCTACCTTCTTTAAATACGGACGGTTTATTTTCTCTATAAACTTCGCTTCATAAGAAGGATCCCAGCTTGCTGTTAACCACCAGTTCATTTGATACAAAACATTTCCTTTATACTGATTACGAACAAAATCAATTGTATCGCTCCAGTATCCTTCTGCATACTCCATATTCACGAAATTAGAAGCAATCTTTAGTCCATACACATTGTATTTACTTGTAATGGAATTAAAAATATCTTGCAGAATAACCGTCTTCCAATTCCAGAAGAAATCATTAATGTTACTTGGGTTCCATTCTGTCTCTCCAACATTCCCCTGCTGAATATATGGGAACGGTTCCACTATAACTTGAATATTACGCTTTAATAATTCTTGAATTAAAATAATAGCTTGTTGCTTTTGCGCTTGATTAATTACCATGTTAGTAGAAGTCACATTTGGGATATCTACTTGAATCGGTACATTTACTGTATTTAAATTTAAGCGCTCCACATCCGCTAATACTTTCGCTACATTTCCAACTTCCCATACTGTTACGTTTCCTGATTTGATTTTTCCAGATTGAACAGTATTTACATCCGCCTGTACATTTCCTTGAAAACAAAAAGAAAACAACACAATAAACACTCCTAAAAAACTTATTAAACTCTTATTTTTCTTCACAACTTTCCCCCTATAATTTTTGCCTTTCTTGATTATTTTATACAACGTTTCACATTTATTCCAGAAAAAAATGAAGTGCCGTTCAACTATATTCATATAAATCTTCTAAAAATAGTAGGAAAAATAAAAAAGGAGCAGATTTCCGCTCCTTTTTATCCTTTTACGATTGAAATTATTGAATCCCTTCTGGTAACTTAATTGAATCAAACTTTTCATATGAATCAATCTTTATACTCACAACTGCATCCAATTTTTCCTTATCTGTACTAGCTTTTTTATCTGAGTTACTTTCACTCACTTTTATAGTTGTTCGCATCTCTTCAAATTTATAATCTTTTGTTATTATATATTCAATATTAAACGCATCCATATTAAATCCTTCCGTTAATTTTTTCATATCTCCATTAATTTTTTGTAATGTATCTACCGCTTCTTTTCCCTTTAAATCAAGTGTAAGTTTATATGTGTCTCCATCTTTCTTTGCTTTCATTTTCTTAGCCAAAGCTTCCGGTAAATCTAACTCATTAAGTAAATTTTTACTGACCATTACATCATTTACATTAAATTGATCATTAGGTATCGTAACTAACTCTCCTGTATCAGGGTTTTTCACTTGAGCAGCGACCTTTCCATCTACTTCATACGTTACAATATCTGTACCACTTATTTTCATTTCAGCTCTAGAATTCTTCAGTTTCGGCTCCATTTGTATTTTCATTTTAATTTCTTCTGATTGGCCGCTCCCCTACATTGACATAAGAGATGTCAATGTAAGATATTCCTCTTGTTTTAATCCGTCAGCTGCTTTTTTAAAAATATCTTTCGCTACTAACTCTTTTTCTTTTTTTACAGATACTGTTTTAGGTCCACTTGTTTTTTCACTGCTACAACCAGTTGTTAAGCCTACTATTAGCGCCAAACTAGATATTACAACCATTTTCTTCATACTGATTCTCCCCATTTCCCACTTAAAAATATTTTCATCCCATGTATAGTAAATCAACTGAAATAAATATATATACAATAATTATTTAACCTCTAAACGAAACCAGTTATTCAATCCGTATACTAATGTAACTAAAGCTCCTATCATACCAAAAACAACAATATTTATACCAATTGACGAACCAAATAAAACAGCCATCATTGACACCATCAGTAATAGCATAGCAATACTATTTATCTTAATTTCTACTACATCGCCATCCTTTACTTTCTTTTCTTTACTTCCAAAAAAGAATTGTTTTACTTTAATATTCGCTTCATCTAATTCAAAAGGAAGCGTATATTCTTCGTTATTCTCAAGTTTCATTACTACTTCGTTATCTACCTTTACAGCAACTCTTGCTGCTCCTCCCATTGCCCCTGTTGCTCTTATTACTTTAATACTCATGCTAAATCTCCTCTCCCCCTATGACTTCTCCATGTCATTCATTTTTGTAATTCTTCTCTTATGAAATCCTTGAATGTAAAACAAAAAATGTATTTGTATGACACCGAAATCTTTTACGCTATACACCCATTTCTCGTTAAACAAAATATTCCAACAGAAATTATAACAAGTTCCTGCAAATTTTTTTGTCAAATTTTGTCGCGTTTACAAAAAAAGAGACTCTTACATATAGTAAAAGTCTTTTCTATCATTACCGTGGCTGTAACGTTAACATTTTCCCTTCTATTCCCGCTGTATTCAGTGTAGTCGTATGATAAATCATCTATTTGATCATGATACCAATCCCTTCTAAAAGGATAAAAATCCTCTTCCCCCTAATTCGCTTCTATTATGAAAGAACCTTTTGAAACATTGAAAAACCCCCTTCATTTTCCTACCAATGAAGGGGGTTTTTCTTATCGTTCGCTACGCCAACTTTCATTATGCCCAAGATTTGAATCTGTCGCTACTTGCACATCATATAACATTTCACTAAAGAAGCGTTTATCTACTTCTTTTGGTACAATGCGTCTTTCATCATCAATCTCATCGTATTCATATGAACCACGATTCACTGTACCTGCTTTATAAAATTGAATGTCAAATACACATACATCTTCTTCATCTTCATAACCAATCGGTGCTCCGCTAAATGACAATTGCACGCCTAATCCGGTACGAGTATCTTCTTTGTAAAATGTATAATATACACCGCCATCTTGAACAGACCCACGGATCCATCCAAGCTTCGTCATCTTACCGAATAACGAACGACCATTTAGTAAAATACCGCCAAATCTCTCAATAGCACTCTCATCATTCTCTTCTACTACAAACACTGGACGCTCAATTTGTAGGAACGGCTGAACAATTTCCGCACTTTCTAATTGCTCTTTCCATAATTCCTTCTCCGCCTCAGGCAATTCTAACGGATGAACGAAACCAATAACAGTGCCAGATGAAAGTTCATAACTCTTCCCGTCAATTGTACAGAACACGCCACCTTCTGCATAACGGAATGCCTTCAGCAACTTCCCCTCCTTATACTCACCCCAAATGAGTGAAATAGAAAATTGCTTCATAATTGGATTATCCATAAATACAGACTTCCATGCATTATGTGACCAATAACGCTTTAATGAAAGTGCCGTTTCCAATCGTTGTTTTTGCATGGAAAGAGTATTTCGGAGTTCCTTCTTTAAAGAGGCTAATTCTTTTTTAGCCTCTTCAGCCTTTTCTACATTATCTTTTGCATTCGGCTTTGGAAGTGACTTCATACGTTTTCCTTCTTCTGTCTCTAACTCAATTTTTGACTCTGTAGTTAAAATGGCAGTAAAACTTCGATTCCCGAAATCCATTATTTTTTCACCATGTATAGTAAAGCCAAGGTCCGGCACCAATTGATCTTCCAGCTCTTCCTCTGTTATACCACGTGTTTTCGCAGCAAGACTTAGCGCTTCTTTTGCTGCATTACGTACTTGCTTATGTTTATATTTAAATGCTATTGCATGAATAGACATAAGTGCAAGCTTAGATGAAGACAAACCTAAAGCACGAACGGCATCCGCTGCTATCTTTCCTCTCATTTGAAGCACCCATTCATCAATTTGCTTTATAAGTATGTCGACCATTTTGTCGTCACTATACATTCCGTATAACGAAAGAATTCCACGTTTCTTCACATCTGCGTCTTGAGAAATCCATATTTGATATATTGTTTGCACATATTCTTTTAAGTCCTCTTCATTTAAAGCTCTACCAATTACTTCTGCTGTTTCTTTCTTCTCAATAACAGCATCTGAAATATACTGTTGTAAATAGGCTAACGGAATTGCAGCATCAGCAATTTCATCAGAGTCACGTAAACGGATTTGTGGCTCATCCCCAATCAATTGCAGAAGTGAATTTCTTGTTTGTTCAGTTAAAATACGTGCACATAGTTCTTCTATCTTTTCTTCCTCCGTTTGAAATAAAAACGAGAATTTTCCTGTGAAAGATTCATTTTTACTTTCTTGCAAAGCTTCCTGTACAAGTTTCGTATATTTTTCAAGCTTATACTCTATAAGTATTTTCATCACATTTTCACGAACAATTTTCTTTTTATTATGAAGTTCAACTGCTACATCTGCTGCAGCTTCTACATCTTTTGAAAGCAGTTTAACTACAGACTCACGCATTTTTTTAGATGAATCTCCTAAGCTTTTAATTAAAATTGGACGCATTTTAATCATGTTATCCTTTGCTAACTCTTCTAAAATATATGCTTTGGCCACAGCAGAATACTCATCAAATCGTTCAATGATGTACGCTTGTTCTTTTACAATTACACAAACAAGCGCTTCCTTCGCCTTATTTCGCTCTTCACTGTAGCATGCAGCTTCTTCAACTGCATAAGCGATAAGCTTTTCCTTACTTAATCCATACGAAAGCAGATCTTCTAATACTTGTTTCGGTTCTACTCCTCTGACAGAACATTCGTAAAGAAGTTCGTATAAATTAACACTATCTTCATTTCCAAACTGTAGTGTAAGTACAGCTTCCCTCTTCGCTACATCATCTATATCCCAAAGAAGCGCAACCTCTAACACCGGCATACCCCAATACATACTTCTATATTTCGGATTTTTAAGTATTTGCTCCATATCCTCAAGTGACAATTTCCCTAGTAAATAATCACGATATGTATCCCGCACTGTAGACAATTTTATTTGCAAAGCAGCAACAAAAAATTCTTCTCGCATTTTCCCTCTATTTAGCTCATATCCTTTTTCAGCTAGCGTTCGTGCGACGATGAGATAATTCATTCTACTTACATATTGCAAAGTACATTGAATAAATTCAGGATCTTCCTCCAACATAAAGCATAGCAATTCATATTCATACGTCTTACAAAAATCCTCACTATTTAAATCATGTTGCCTTAGACGATGCGCAAAAAATCTTTCCTTAGAAATCCAAAACTGTGTACAAAAACTTTGAATTTCTTCATATATTTCTCTATTTACACTACCAGTTTTTTTGTAGTTTTGAGACTGACCGAGAGTGTGACACATATAACGTGTTGCATAGTTTATAAAACCCCAAACATTTTTCTTCGCCAATATTTCAATATATCGCCTCGCAACATTCGAATATTTATGAACACAAAATAATAGCCGCCAAATATGTTCCGGTAAATTCCCACCTATAAATACTTCACTATCATCTTTACCTTTTAAATACCGTTTAACTGCTTCAACCTTTTCCTTTTCCCCTAGCAGTTTCAATATAAATTCTGTATGTTCTTCTAACCTCTCATTCAATAAAGAACTATATGTACGAAACTTTTCATAATCTACATCAAACATTACAAGAAGTAATGTTACTTGCTGGTTAGTTGGTAAAGTATGTAATTGTCCCTCTATATAGTTCGGATTCTCTCTTGTTAACTCTCTAAGAAAAACATCTGCTTCATTCACATAACTTGAAATACTGGATAAATATTTACATGCGATTGCTACAAGTTTGTCCAAAGGAAGTGCACTTTTTTCTAAATAAATCTTCATTTTAGAAAAACTGACATGCGCAAAACGGACTACAAGAACATTTAATAATTGCTCCTCGAGTATATGGTAAAATAATTGAAAAAAATCCGGATCTTGTTTATGCACTTTCCTAAAATCGTTTATAAATCGCTCCGCAAAATCGCTTCTTTTTTGATCACGAATTGTCGTTAGTTGAATATCTTTTAAAATCTCTTCTTCTTTTGTCTGTAAATATCGTTGTGATAATTGTTTCTGTTCTTCTGTCATATTAATATATTGAAACAACTCAGATGTACTAGTAGTCAAACTTTGTACCCCCCGCATCTTTTTATCTATTATAAAATACCCTTATTTAATGGTAGTATAGCATAAATCCCACAAAAACGAACATACATTCTATGTTAAGTTAATGTAAATTAAAATACACTACTCAAAATACATTTCCTTCTCTCTAAACTTCCCATTACGCACTTCTCCCCACTAAAATCCTTTAATTTTTCACTACACCAATTCCTCAAAATCCCCTTCACATAAGCTAACGTTTTCTTATTATTTTCAAACGCAATTTTAAGTGCCTCTAACACTTTCTCTCCAGAAAGTCTTTGTATCCAATTCTTCAATTCCTTCACAATATATGGGGATAAACTACTAATATTTTGTTCATAAAACTTATAAACTTCACTATTTGGAACGTCCTCTTCTATGGTTTCCACCTCTATCTCTTCCGCTTCTTCTTTCTCTTCAATAACTACTTGTGAACTACTATTATCCTCTTCTTTTGGCATACCAAAATGCTGCAATAATAATGGAATCTTGTATTCTTCTTCAAGGCATTTACGTAAAAATATATGTATGAACTCATTACTTTTTATAGTCTTTAACTCACGTAATACGCACTTCTCCACATTCGTATTTGAAATAGGGTTATAGTGTAACCAATTTATTATGAATACCTCTTTCGTTTCCGTATCATATAAAATCTTTCCATACTCAACAAACCTGTTTAGCAACTTCTCAACAGTCTCCATACTATAACCTGTTTCAAGCTCTGCCACACGCTTCGGTAATATGTAAATACCACATTGCTTTGTTTTCGTACCAGTTAACAAATATATGTAAAAATAACGCTCCTCTGGCGTTAAATCTAATATGAATTCATCTTGCCAAAAGTTCACCTGCACATTACGGTATACCGCCATATGTTTCCCTCCACTCTTTGCTAGTAA
The DNA here is from genome assembly GCF_009183805.1 of Bacillus sp. B2-WWTP-C-10-Post-4. Taxonomy (NCBI): domain Bacteria; kingdom Bacillati; phylum Bacillota; class Bacilli; order Caryophanales; family Bacillaceae; genus Bacillus; species Bacillus sp. B2-WWTP-C-10-Post-4. The sequence continues at coordinate 80,525 of NZ_WEII01000009.1, forward strand.
ATAGGAAAATTTTAATCCTTCATTATAAAGATAGGCATACGGGAATGGTTTTGGCATTCGAATTACAATTTTTTTACTACTACAACGCCGGTTTCATTTTTTCGCGCTTGTTTTGTTCTTGTAGTTGTTTTTGTTTTTGTTTTTTCTTAGTGATTTATTACTTGGTAGGGGCTTATAAGGGGCTTGGAAGGGCATTCTACATTACATACAATTTGTTCTTCCTACTAAATAGGAGCTATTCCAAATTATTATTTTGGATAGCTCCTTTCAAATTCTTCTTATTTTTTACTTCTACCAATGTCAGCTTCTACATACCATTTATTCTGCTATTTGCGGACAGTACAACTCTCATTTCAAAATTCGGTGAATAAACTGCTCGATTGCAATGCGAGTGGCCCTCACTGATTAAAGTTTCCTTTTATTTTTGCATTGAATCTAACATCTTCACAATAAAGGCAGCTGCCTGACCACGAGTTGCTGTACCTCGAGGATCAAACTCATTATTTCCAATACCATTAACTACCTTTAGACTGTATAATCGTTGAACCGATTCTTTGTATGTTATTAAATGCTTATCTGTAAATGGTAATGCTACTAACTCACCTGTAATTCCTTTATATCGTAATGCTTTGTCAATCATAATAGATACTTCTTCACGAGTAATTGGTGAGTTAGGATCAAAAATCCCTTCACCACGACCATTAATAATTCCTGCACTTGCACAACGTTTAATACCGTCATGAAGTGATGGATGTGCCTCATTAATATCTACAAATGACTTATTTCCCTCTGGTAGTTTAAGAGCATTCGAGATTAATTTCGCAAACTCCGCTCTCGTTACATTTCGATATGGCGCAAATACACCATTACCTTCGCCTTGCATAATACCTAGACTGTTTAATTTACGAATATGCTCTTCAAACCAGCCACCTGTAATATCATCTTTTGGTTTTTGTACTTCTTCCTTAGGCTTTTGTACTTCTTCCTTTGGTACATTGTAGTTAATTTTAATCCAGCTTGGGTCATAGAAAATCCATTCTCCATTACCTACTTTATACCAACCATTTTTAACCGCTAATACTTTGTAACGATCTCCGGTTGAAGCTTTACGTACAACACGATGTTCAATACCCGCATCACTACGTACATTGATGCCACTACCATTTACCACTAGTTCCATGCTAGGTTCAGCTGGATTATTTTCATTTGGATTAAATGAGTCATTTTTATCTTGTAAAGGCGTATCAATCTGCGCATTTATATTTGCATACCACTGAATTCCTTGTACGAAACCAGCCCAATTACCACGTGAAATTAAAATGTCAGGACATTTTTTCCCGCTCCATTGTTGATGCTTGTAAATATGATCTGCACCAATTCCTTCTTTGTTCATTAAATAACCTGCAAGTCGTTTTGCATTTTCTAAAGCTTTATTGTAATCACCATCTTGGTTAACCGCGATCTCGATACCGATAGACTCCCTGTTTCCTGATCCATCTCCATCTCCTGCATGCCAACCATTTTCGTTTGTTGGTAAGTGTTGATAAATTTGTTTATCGTCTACAGTAAAATGCCATGAAGCTGTTCGGAAAGTGCCTTCAGTTGCTTGCTTGTATAAATATTTCGCATGATTTTCAGCATTAGCACCAGCGGCTGTATTTGCGGTCTCATGAATTGTAATGTAACGTGCTTTCATCGGATTTGCAGGACGAATATCAGGATTTCCTGCTGGAACAATCCACTCCACAAATGGAACTCCTGCAAGTGTTCCATATTTCTTCGTACTCTGTGCACTATATTGAATACCTCTTGGCTTTGCAACAGGTTTCATTTGACGATCAGATCCATCATTTCGACCATCTACAGATTCAAATGCCTTTTCAATGTTTGAAATAGCTTCCTTTTCTGCTACTTGTCCCTTCTTAGCATTTTGCATTTTGTTTAATTCTTCTGTTTCATCATGTTTATGCTTATATTCTTCTAAAAGCATTTTTTCATTTTCAGATACTTCTACTTCGTTAATTTGTACATGATTAGGAACTTCCAACTTGAAATTAGAATAATTTAATCCGCTCGTTCCGTGTTCTCCTTGGGCAATATTAAGTTGATCAGTTTGAGAGTTGTTTATCTCTTCTGCTGATGCTGATAAAGGTACGCTCCCTAAAATCACTAGACTTGTTGATAGTGCGATTACTTGTTGTTTGATTGTCTTATTCATTATTATAATAAATACATACACACTCCCACCGTGTATGTATCTCAACCTCCTTTTATTGTCACATTAATTTTTAAAAATATGAATCTACTATGTACTTCTATTATATTTTCTTTTTATTTATATATTTTAATTATTTTATTTTATACCCATTAAGAAAATATTTATATGTCATCCCTACAGATGAATTTCATCTAATATACTTTTTATAAAATTCGTCAACAAACATTATTTTACAACTAATTACAAATACCGTCAAAATAATCAATTTAAACTTAGACAAATAACTGGCATACAATTTCATAATAAGAGATCCTATACTATCGAAATACATCTATTACAAATTCCCTTTAACGTTTTCAACAATCTCATTTATCGTATTCCGATCAAACTTATCACTAATTTCATATGACTCACGATCTCCTACGAATTGCACGCCTACGATATCATTGCGATCCTTACCGTATTGCACTTCAATAATAGATCCACGCTCTATTTGTTTCCAAATGAGACCTGCTTCATCTTTATTATCTAAAATAATGCAGTCTTCAATATTTTCGTCAATCCCAATTAACTTATTATCATCCATATATCCAATCTCGTATTGTTGCCGTTCTTTCGCTTTGCCACTTACTAATATACCTTTGCTACCATATGAGTAATCCATATAGTCCTTTTTCTCCGTTTGTACCGCTTTCGGCTTTTGTGCTTCAGTTTTTTCAGCAGCCCCACAACCTGTAATAAGACTGATTGGGATAACCACTATTAATACTAATCTAGTAAATTTTTTTATCATTTGTAACCAACCTCATATATTTAATGCAAAACTCCATTTATTACTCTATTAAAGAATAACATGATACTAAGTAAACAGAACGAAAGATAACATATTATTTACATACTCGCACTTTAATGAAGGACCAGGCCATTTAAACCTAGTCCTACATAACTTTAACTTTGCTTCACATACTTAATTGTATTAAATGACGTCTCATTAAATAATTGCAAGTTTTCCCCATCATAATCTTGAACTTTATATGCTATTTTCTTTTTTTGAATTGTATCTTCTACACCGTCTACTAAACGTTTATTGAGATGTAAATAGATTGTAAAAGCTTCCTTATCATATTCCCAAGTTCCTTCAATATAATTCTTTTTATTTGGATACTCACCTTTACCATATGTTTCAAATGTCTTATCACCTTTTAAAATGAGTGACATATTGAAACCGTCTGTTCCTTGGAATCCCCAATTACCGATTAATTCCGTACCATCTTTCACATTCTTCATAACATTATCTGTATTAATTCCAGCTTTCTTATCTAACTCTTTCAAATCTTTAATTGATACTGTACCATCACCGATTTTAATATCCCCTTCAAGATCTTTGAATGCCTTAAGCCAGTAAATATCTCCTTCTTTCACTAGCTTTTCAGATTTCTCTATTAACTCTTTATCAGTCTTATCACCTTTTTCTCTTTTTTCTTTTCTGGTGAATACTTCATTTATTAAAGAAAAAGACTCTCTAAAATAACTAATTGCTTTTTCAAAATCTTTTTGTTGGTTTACATACTCTGTAGGGGGATCTATTGACTCAAATTTATCTAACACTTTATTTAATTCTTTCACACTATCTACTATATCTGATTTCTTTTTCTTACCGTCAAAAACCTCTCTTGTAATATTGTTATGCTCCGCAAACAACTTATCAAACTCTACTCCTAATTTATACACTTTATTAGGATAGTCTTCCTTTGAAACTTTTTCTTTCTTACTATTAGACTTCGATTCTTTTACTTTAGACTCTTCCGTTTTCTCCTGTTTAGAAGTGTTCGTTTTCTCAGAAACTCCACAACCAAATAACAACATGACCGGAACTGCTACCCCTAGTAGTTTCTTTGCATTCATGACTAATTTCTCCTTCTACTTGAATAGATTACTCTTGCTATACCCATCCTCTTTTTTTATCTTGTAATTAAAGTTACAATCGCAATAACTCCTAGAATCGGTCCCCAATATTCCATTTTTATAAAAAATAATGAGTGCTTTTTGTTAAACATAACTTTTTCACCAGTTTCGGCATCTATATAAACTTTCCCATCTGGCTTATTAATATATTTACCTAAATACCAAGACATAACCCCTGATATAATAAACATTACCGCCATTGGCCAACTATGGTCTTGAAAATATGTAGCGTCCCCCGTTATAGATCCAAAGATAGCCTTACCCAAAAGAGTATTAATAATTACAATAATTGCGACTAAAAAACCCCAACCAGACCAAATAATCATCTATTTCTCCTCCTAAAGCGTACAACTTTGTACTTTATGTTAATTTGAACTGCAAACGAAAATGTTTAAAAAACCGAATATTCAGACGTTAATAATTATATTTAGCTTACATTCGATTCTAACTTTAATGTCCTAAATGCAAATGAACCAGATATAATTTGTAAAATTGTCGGAATAAGTAAAAAGAATAATGACATAAATAACATAACTATAGGAATCACAATCATACAAACTCCATAAACTTTATTATTAACCTTGTTTACTAAACACGATAAAATGAACAATCCTATTTGAACCGTTAAAATAATAGAGTAATAAGCTAAAAGTTCGTAATCAACACCTTCCATAATATTAAACGCTACAACTATTAATATTATGGAAATAATAATTCCCAAAATGCCACCAATTAAACCTAATACGAATTCAGGTGTTCTTTTCAATTCAATCCCCCTTTTATGAACCACTAACAACTTGTATATTTTTCCCATTCACCATCATACCAAATATTCATTGGAAAAACTATACAAATGTATTTTTTATTCTACTATACTTTGCTTCTAACTATAGATAGCTTGTAGCAGTCACAAAATCAAAAGCTTCAAAATTACTAACTGGTTTTGATACCTTTAGAAAGTAGACATACCTCTTGAATACAATTAGTATTAACATATGAAATACGAAAAGCTTAAAAAGGCTTTCACATGAAGAAAGGAAGTTGCACAACTATGGATCTTAAAACAGTTATGCAAGAACTTGAAGCTCTAGGTAAGGAACGAACGAAAAAAATATACATATCTAACGGTGCGCATGAGCCAGTATTCGGAGTAGCTACAGGTGCTATGAAACCAATCGCTAAAAAAATAAAATTAAATCAAGAGTTAGCTGAAGAGCTTTATGCCACAGGTAACTACGATGCTATGTACTTTGCAGGTATTATTGCCGATCCAAAAGCTATGAGTGAGTCTGATTTTGATCGCTGGATAGACGGGGCATATTTTTATATGCTATCTGATTATGTAGTGGCAGTAACTTTATCGGAGTCAAATATTGCACAAGATGTTGCTGATAAATGGATTGCAAGTGGGGACGAGCTTAAAATGTCTGCCGGATGGAGTTGCTACTGTTGGCTTTTAGGAAATCGCAAAGACAATGAGTTTTCCGAAAGTAAAATTTCCGATATGCTTGAAATGGTGAAAGATACAATTCATCATTCTCCAGAACGAACAAAATCCGCTATGAATAATTTCCTAAACACTGTGGCAATATCATATGTACCACTACATGAAAAAGCAGTCGAGACTGCAAAGAAAGTTGGTATAGTTGAAGTCAAACGTGATAATAAAAAAAGCAGTTTGTTAAATGCTTCTGAAAGTATTCAGAAAGAACTAGATAGAGGAAGACTTGGTTTTAAGCGTAAGTATGTAAGATGTTAAAAGTATGAAGGTGTCAATCTAGGAGAGATTGACACCTTTTTTGTGGACATTACTAGACTAACGGAGCTGCAAGTTAAAGGGAACCAATCATTCATCTCCCACTATACATCTCAAACTTCTTCTTTCAATTTATATACCCTATCTCTTTTCTCATCATCTTTGATAAAAATAAGTTTTCCTTCTGTAACAAAACCTTCTAATAGTAAACATACTTGTCCATATGCTTTAGGCTTATTCGTAGTGAATCTTTCATCGGGTATTTTACCAGATCGTATTAATCGTTCACATAGCTCAAGCGCACTTATTTCTTCAGAATCAATTAATTCTAAAATATCTTTTTGTAATGGTGATAAAGGGGCTGGTACCTTACATACCTCAGCTACCTCCACCTTTTCTTTTTCTTCTTCAAATAAATCTTCAAATGAAATTTGATTCATTACATCTGTTCCTTTCTAACGATTGATTTGTATAATATGAACTGAATCCTATAGCGTATTTATTATTATGTATTACTTACCTTTTTTCATAAATCTCAAACTCATGTACATCGTTTCATATAGTATGTTTTGATTATACCAAATATACGTTCTGTTTTCTATTGTAGAATTTTCATAACAGAAATGAAAGTAATAGTAAACATTTCTCTTCTCGTTAGTTATATAGAAAACTATGTAAAAAGTTTACATAATAAAATTATAGTGATCTGTTAAATTTCTATGCAAAAAAGAAGCACTTGTTGTCTCAAGTAGACAATCAAGTGCTTTAAGTTCATATGTTTTTAAGTAACATTAAATTTGTAAATTTTATTGTAACAGTTTGACACCTTTTATATGTCGTGACAACTACTACGTTAAAACTTACGAGTTTGTACGAGTTCGTTAGTTTTATGTCTCTTCCATGCGTTTAAATGTCATCTCGCCTAAGCTCGCACCTCTTTTTCTGTTCTATCATTGTACGTAACACTCCATGATGGTACAACCATCATGGAGTATCTATTTTCAAACACCCTATTATTTTTTCTATCCACTTCACATAAAATTTATTTTTCATTCATCATTATATTTTTTAATCGTGTAATTTACTTAAAAAATCAGTAAATGTATCTGCAATGTAAAATACATTTTCTCTTGCGATTTTCTCTGCTTCTTCTGCCGTAATCCCTTCACTTTCCATCAGCGCTTCCTTTTCCCATGCATCTTCATGTTCCCAAAAAACAACAATTGGATTTTCTTCATGATTTTTATAATCAAAGCAAATTAAATTTCCTGCTGGGTCAAATGCAAACGGAATTAATTCTTTAGGTAATGTACCATTAAAGTCATTATATACTTCAACTATATATTCGTCACTATTTTCATCAAAAGATAATAAATTCCCAAAAACTCTTTCATGATTATTCACATTAAATATTTCTGGTTCCACATTAGCACCATTATTCACAGCTACACATTTTATATAATCGTTTGGAAATTTAACACCTATTTCATTACCAATTTCCCCTACAAAATCTTCACTTACAGTTGCATCAGCAAATTGCCAATCTACTTTTCTCATCTAATTCCATCTCCCCATAATTTATTTCCGCCTAAGTGATTTACTTTATGTACTTTTGAAATAACTAATTGCATCTTGCCAGGGACTTGATGGTGATGCCAAGTTAATCCTTTTATTCTTGCCTTACCAGCATTTATTTGAGCTAATTGATCTGGAGAAAACAATTCTTTTGAAATCTTGCCTGAATCAATCGCTTCTTTTAATTTCCTTGTACATTCCTTAAATTGTGCCTCATCTGGACTAATATGTAAATTCTTATCTAGTCTCATTTTCGTTTTAGTATTCGAATATGTTTCTGTTAGTCCCACAACTTCTTTAAACTCTTCAACACTATCATATCCCTTAGGCACAATTGATCTATTAATCAAATTTCCGTCTTTATCGTCATTATTTTTAATTACTTCGTCAATTTCAGATCTATGAACAGGATTACCCGTACCCTTAACCCCACCACTCTCCAAATTCGAGATCCTACTCTGAATACTCGCCTTTGAGGCATCATGGGCTTCTTGGAATTTCCCGCTATAGTTCGTTCCAGTTCTAGCGACACTTCCATCTGGCATTATTTCTACACCTTTAACGAATGGGGTTACGGTTTCCGTGTCCACAACTTTTACTA